>NZ_VPDP01000054.1:0-1111 GCF_013417635.1 Acinetobacter sp. YH12239
AGGAAGATCTCATGGCTAAGGCTAAGTTTGAACGTAATAAGCCACACGTTAACGTGGGCACAATCGGTCACGTTGACCATGGTAAAACAACTTTAACTGCTGCTATCGCAACTGTATGTGCGAAGAAATTCGGTGGTGAAGCTAAAGACTACGCTGCAATCGACTCTGCACCAGAAGAAAAAGCACGTGGTATTACAATTAATACATCACACGTAGAATACGATTCTCCAACTCGTCACTACGCTCACGTAGACTGCCCGGGCCACGCCGATTATGTTAAAAACATGATTACTGGTGCTGCTCAAATGGACGGCGCGATCCTTGTATGTGCTGCGACTGATGGTCCAATGCCACAAACTCGTGAACACATCCTTCTTTCTCGCCAAGTAGGTGTTCCATACATCGTTGTATTCTTAAACAAATGTGACCTTGTAGACGACGAAGAGCTTCTTGAGCTAGTTGAAATGGAAGTTCGTGAACTTCTTTCTACTTATGACTTCCCAGGTGATGACACTCCAGTTATCCGTGGTTCTGCTCTTGCTGCACTTAACGGTGAAGCTGGTCAGTTCGGTGAAGATGCAGTTGTTGCTCTTGTTGAAGCGCTTGACTCTTACATCCCAGAGCCAGTACGTGCTGTAGACCAAGCATTCTTGATGCCAATCGAAGACGTATTCTCTATTTCTGGTCGTGGTACAGTAGTAACTGGCCGTGTAGAAACTGGTATCGTTAAAGTAGGCGAAGAAGTTGAAATCGTAGGTATCAAAGACACAGTTAAAACTACAGTAACTGGCGTTGAAATGTTCCGTAAACTTCTAGACGAAGGTCGTGCGGGCGAGAACTGTGGTGTACTTTTACGTGGTACTAAGCGTGAAGACGTACAACGTGGTCAAGTACTTTCTAAACCAGGTTCAATCAAGCCACACACTAAATTCGATGCGGAAGTATACGTACTTTCTAAAGAAGAAGGTGGTCGTCACACTCCATTCCTTAACGGTTACCGTCCACAGTTCTACTTCCGTACAACTGACGTAACTGGCGCGATTCAATTAAAAGAAGGCGTTGAAATGGTTATGCCTGGTGACAACGTAGAAATGTCAGTAGAATTAATCCA
>NZ_VPDP01000055.1:0-1091 GCF_013417635.1 Acinetobacter sp. YH12239
GGAGAAATGATGAATGCTTTTTCTCCGGCACTAGACCTTGATGAGGTCGTTGCATGAATTTAAGTCAACTTCAGCAAGGCCTGGAACAAGCCTTTTATACTGAACAGCATCGAATTGTCTTTTGGTACGATGCAGAACAGTCATTTACTGAAGAAATCAAAGCCCTAGAGCTAAATGATGTCCAAATTTTGAATATGGCAGAAGAATCCAGCCTTGCGATTAAGCTTAAACTGGAACTTGAGGATCAGCAGGGTAAATACTTGCTGTATTTCCCAAGTGCTGAGCCTGAAACTGAAAAAGACTGGTTGCTGGACATCAAGCTTTATTCGCGTAGCTTCTATGCCGATCGTTTCTCGATTATCTTCAATGAGCTCGGTTTACAGCAGCAGAGTCTAAGAGAACATCTGGCCAAACGTGAAGAATTCCTTAAAGCCAAAGCCCGTCTGAGTACATTGAAACGCTATATTCAGCCTGATGCAGATGAACAGGATCTGGATATGGCCATGATTGCGGCTGTGGTCAAGGCCGACAGTGCCGAGCTGATGCATATCGTTCTGGCACTGGCAGATGAAATGGTACAGCAGAATCTGGATTTGGAAGTGAATCCAGACTCCTTTGCTGAACTGGAAAAATTCCAACTAGTGCCAGCTTTAGTCACAGCATTACAGGCGGAAATTGGTTATCCAGCATCGGTTGAAGAATTGAATGGGGAAGCACCATTCAAGCTCGGTACGTTCTTTATCCGTTTAATGACCACGGGTTTCTGTGAAAGCCTGGGCGATATACCGCTATGGGCTCAGGAACTGGTGATGTCATCCGTCAGCTCCCGTGCAACAGCAAGAGCCTTTTTGTCGCGCGGGAGAGACAGTTCTAAATACTACCCAACCTTCGATACACTCTCCCAGACCGTGGCCAATGCACTGCGGATCCAAGAAAAGGTCGGGGCCTTTGATCTGGAGCAGCTGCTCGATGTCATGACCTTTGAAGTGATTGAACAAAAGATCATTGTTGATCTGGCCAGTCATATCCCTGCAGCAGCCAAAGCTGAACTGGAACATTTCAGAACGATTATTTCTACCCGTCTGGATGGC
>NZ_VPDP01000056.1:0-1014 GCF_013417635.1 Acinetobacter sp. YH12239
GACGCCTACGCGCCCGCTATCTTCGTCGAGGGCGGCATCATCGCGGTATCGGCCGGGTTCGGCACCTTTTCCCCGTGCAGGATCGCGAAGGCATAAACGAGCTTCACAATGTCGCGGACGTGGACGGCTGTTGCCGGGGCTCCCCGTGCCTTCACCTTGGCGCACATGGCGCGGAGATCGTCGGGGCTGATTTCCGTCAGCAGACGATTCCGAAAGGTCGGAAGAATGTCCCGCTCATAGATCGAGCGGCGCATCGCGCGGGTGCTGTCGGCCATCTTCGCCTCCAGCAACCAGCGTTCGCCAAACTCGCCGAAGCTCTTTGCCTCTTTGATGCGGCGCTTCTCGCGTTGCTTCTCTCGGGCGGGCGACCGTCCTTCAAGTATGGCGCGCTTGGCGTCGATCAGTTTCTCGCGCGCCCGCGCCAGCGACAGGTCGGAAGCGCCGTAGCGGCCCAGCGTCAAAGTCTCCCGACGCCCGTTGAGGCGGTAGTCATACCGGAACACGACCGCCCCCGAGGGATTGACCACGACGTACATACCGTCACGGTCTACGACCTTATATAATTTATTCTTTGGCTTCAGTGCTTTGATGCCAGCGTCAGTCAGCATTTCGACCCTCCGAGATCGTTCAAAAACGCCTGAGAGCCGCCCGATATACCGTCAGGCCCAAATTGGCCTACCTGAATGGCAAATTTCCTATTATTATCAAGGGAATAAGACAGAAAAAATACCGTCAGAAGCTCTCTTACCCCTGACGGTATATTCGTTTTGGCGATGCGGCAAGAGTCGCCATACCGTCAGCCATACCGTCTATTGCGAGGCTTGCCCCGCGATAGACCGCGATAGACGGCAGTATATTTAATTAATGATTTCAGTTACTTGCGTGCGGTGATCGGCGGCCGCCGGCGGCGTTCGGATAGGCCCGAATTATTCCCACTTTATTGTAAACAAGACATTTTTATCTTTTATATTCAATGGCTTATTTTCCTGCTAATTGGTAATACCATGAAAAATA
>NZ_VPDP01000004.1:0-74471 GCF_013417635.1 Acinetobacter sp. YH12239
CTGTATATTCACCTTCTGGTAGTGCTTCAGTCGGTGTATACGACCAGTTACCTTCAGGATCTACAGTCGCATCACCTGTTGCTACAGGGTTGCCATCTTTGTCTAAGATTTCAACTTTTACTGTTGCGCCTGGTTCAGTCTTACCATTAATTTCAGGAGTTGTGTCACTAGTATCTTCTATAGGATCGATTGTAATTTCTGGATCGATCGTATCAACTTCAACCGTAGTTTTAGCAGGTTGACTTACATTTCCTACCGCATCACGAGCTGAAGCCTCGACACTATATGTTCCATCAGGTAACGCTTTAGATGGCTTATATGTCCAGCTACCATCAGCTGCAACATTCACAACTGCAGATTGAACAACCTTGCCAGCCGCATCCTTGATTTCAACACGTACTTGTGTTGCACCATCTTCAGTTTTACCTTTAAAGGTAGGCGCATCAATGTTCGTAAGTGGTAACTCTTCAATCGTTACTTTAGGTGGAGTAATATCCACAGTAAAGCTTGAAGTAGCGACTTTACTATTACCAGCCGCGTCATATGCTGTTGCTTCTAGTTTATAATCACCTTCAGCTAATGTTACAGGTGATTTAAACTGCCATTTACCGTTGGTCACTGTAGCAGGACCTTCTGCAATAATCTTACCTGAACTATCGCGAATCACTACTTTTACGCTCTCACTATCTTTAGTGGTTCCCGTAAATGTAGGCGTTTGATTTTTAGTTGTAGTCACTGGATTATTCTCCGATTCCGAAAGAGTATTTGCGATTGCAGCGATTGCAAAAGTTGATTGATTCGTTGCTGTATCCCAACCCTCAGGTTCAGGATCAGTAGGTATTGGATCGATGTCTATGTCTGGAGGAGTTAAGTCAACATTGAATTCTTGTTTTTCTTCTTCACCTTTATTTCCTGATTTATCAATAGGCGTTACGATAACTTCGTATTTACCTTCATCCAGGTTTTTCTCAGGTGTATATTCCCATTTACCATCTTTATCAACAGGAACAGTTTCTTTATCAACCACGTTCCCATCTTTATCTTTAATTTCTATTTCAACATTAGATTCTGGCTCACCTTCACCTGATAATTTAGGTGTTTCTGAGTTTGTTTCACCCTTATTTCCAATTTCATCAATAGTGATGTCTGACGGTGGGACAGTATCAAGCGTGATTGTCTTAATCGGTGATTTATCACTTTCTTGACCACTTACAGTTTGTGTGACAGAAAGCTCATAGATACCATCTTTTAAATCTTGATCAGGTGTAAAACTCCAATCACCATTAGACAATGCAACCGTCTCACCAATTAGTTCATCGCCATTATAGATTTTGATGATTGCACCAGGTTGAGCTCCAGAACCTTTGATTTCTGGGCGAGCATCATTTGTTACACCGCCATCAGCAACTTCACCGATATGCTCTGGCACATCATCAATGACGATTGGTGCATTTAATAATGCATTTGGCTTTGGCTGAGGGTTAGGCGTAGGATTAGAGTCAGAACCATTATCTGCGACTGCTGCAATTGCACCAGCTGCACCAGCACCAATTAACCAAGGGAGAATACCACCGATAAAATCATCGGAATAAAGAAGAGGTTCGATTTCTTCTATTGGGTAATACAGAATTGTTTCTGCAATTGAGCCATCTTCATTGGTAAATTTAACCCAATAAAGTTGACCACTTTCATCTTGGAATACGAGGCTGTTATCAGCAAATGAAGGATTGAAATAGTTTTCAATCACAATCACTTCACCATTACGCAAATTGATTAGAGCATTATTATTATCACGAGTGATTGAAGCTACATCATCTTTAGATACTTGAACGACAACTACAGAGTTTTCGTTAAGCCCCACTTGACTAGAGTTGACATTCTCTAATACCTGATGACTCTCTTTAGATATTACGGAGATATTAGCCATGGTAAATTCTCACTTATAAATTTTATTTTTATCGATCTTTCTACATCTAAGATACAAAAAAGATAGACACTATTATCTATAAGTGAGATTTATATCACATTTTTAAGATTTAATGCGAATAGATTTTGCGTCTTTTATCAGCTTTTTGTAACCGCTCATCCACACTCAAAATATATCTTTTATTTACAGATACTTATTACATAAGAATTAATATTTTTACTTATTTTTAGGATATTTCAGGTCACCAAATTTCAAAGGCTTACTTATCATAATTTCTGCTATATTTAGTTTAACTACATACGGTAACTTGTTCATCTAACATTTTAATGTTAGTAAACTAGTATACTTTTCATTTTATATTGAAAATTAATACTTACTTTTTAGTAAGTTAAGAAATAAATTTTGCTTTAAATATTATGTAATTTTCACATTTTAATTTTATATTTCATCGATAAAATTCTGCGTAACTGAATAAAATATTTAAACAATATCACTGTTATATTCTGCATTGATCATGCTTAATTCATAAAAAAAAGAGCAAGCACTATCATGCTTGCTTCAATTAAATATAATTTTTTTAGAAATTTTCTGGATTTTCTAACTTCTTCACCTCTTCAGCTTTAGCGGGATGATGGACGATTGCCACACCATCATCAGAAGTCCGATCTAATATCACTTCAGGATTATAAATCGTAATAATCTCATTACCTTTACTATCTTCACCAACAATATATTTAAATCCTTTACGATTAAGCTTATTACATAATCGCTGATATATTCCCTTTAAGCCCTCTTTTTCCTCATTAGGATTGTAATAGAAAGCATTCATGACTGCTGGCAAACCTAAACCACATACTACGCCCGATAATAAAACAACAATAAAAGTATAACCAATCAAGATACTACTGTATTGCCTTAACTCTGGGACATTAGCAACCGCTAGAATTAGAGCCAATGAAATCCCCCCTCTTACTCCACCCCATGATAAAATTGCTAGGCTACCGTTATAGCTTTTCTTACGAAACGATGGGAAGAATGCAAAAGCCAGAAAGTTCGCAGCAAAACGAGAAATATGTAAAATTACAAATGCGATAATACCGCCAAGTATCATGCTGGCATTAAGATCAAGAATAAACAGCTCTAAACCAATTAAAGTAAATAAAAAAGAATTAATGATGCCTTCGACTGTATGCCAAAAGTGATTTACTTCTTGGATTTCACGATTTTGTAAAATTTCTTTCCATTTATTACCAACAATAAGTCCACCAATCACACATGCGATTGGTGCTGATGCATGAGCAAATAAAGCAACCAAATATGAACCACAAGCCAGTAAAGCTGTCGTTAGGATTAATGATTCCATTTCATGCTTCCCGCGAAGCAATCGTAAAATCCCCCAACCAAATACCAAACCAATAATTACAGCTACCACAATTTCATAAAGGAGTGTTTGTAGTGTCAGTAACAGACTAAAATGCTCGCCTTCAAGTACATTCAACAAAGTCATAAATACAGCAATACACATTGCATCATTGAAAAGTGATTCACCCTCCAATTTCACCATTAGATGATGTGGTGCACGTACAGAACTGAGCACCCCTTTGATTCCGATTGGATCTGTAGCACCTAAAGCAGAACCAAGTAATAAAAGTACGAGTATTGGTACAGGGTTACCAATCAAATATTGAAATCCAAATAATAATCCACCAAACAATGCTGCACACAAAACCAAAGCAATAGTGGCAAGAATACTAATTGGCTTCCAATATACTTTTAAATCAGACACTTTAAATTTCAATGCCGACGATGTAAGAATGAAGCAAATAACACCATTTACGAGAAAATCATAAAAATCAATATGACGTACTGCTTCTTCAATATTCGCCAAATTAATGGTGATAAAACGATTATCCCCTAATAAATTGGCAGCCCATTGCAGAATAAAGACAAAAATTGCTGAAACAATTGGCACCCCTATCGCTTGGGGAAAACCTAGAATTCGTTTATTGAATATGGTGGTGGCAATTGAGAGGGCAAAAACCACTGTAAATACTTGGAGAAAAAAAAAGTTGCCCATTTTGCACTCTATGATATGTTTTAATAAAATGAGATCATTTAAATTTTAAATGAAAAAACTATAGCCATTTATTTATTTTATATAAAGAATGATTACTCGCAATCCCTTTTTTTTAAAGATGTGTAGCCTTCCTAATAAATTATTCCATTAGCAGGCTACATGTTTTAACTTTGCAAAAAAATCAATCGATTCTGCTTGTTAGATTTAGATTGAGGTATTGAATGTATCACATTGGTTCACATCACCTGTTTTCATGCCACGATCGAACCAATACATTCTTTGTTGGCTTGTGCCGTGGGTAAAGCTATCAGGAACCACATGTCCTCTAGCCTTTTTCTGAAGATAATCATCACCAATCTTATGCGCCGCATCCATTGCCTCTTCAACATCACCTTGCTCCAAGAATTGAGTTCGTTGATGTGTATCTTTTGCCCACACACCAGCTAGACAATCAGCTTGCAATTCCAAACGGACTGATAATTGGTTCCCTTGAGCTTCAGTAGCTCGTTGTCTAGCTTGTTGGACTTGAGTTGAAATACCTAAAAGATTTTGAATATGATGTCCGACTTCATGCGCAATCACATAAGCTTGTGCAAAGTCACCAGCAGCATTTTGTGTAGATAATTCTGATTGATTTCGTTCACCCGATATACCCATTTGCTGACGCATATCTTTAAAAAAATCAGTATCAATATAGATTTTTTGGTCTGCAGGACAATAAAATGGCCCCATCGCTGACTGGGCTGTACCACAGCCTGAATTGACTACACCACTAAATATCACTAGTTTCGGTGCTTGGTATTGCATTCCCTGTTTTTGAAAAACGGTGGTCCATGTATCTTCAGTATCAGCAAGTACCGTACCAACAAATGCCGCTGTTTCTTGTTGCTCGGGTGTTGGGTTTTCAATCACTATCGCTTGTTGCTGATTATTAGAAGTCACTTGTTTAGTTGCCTGATAGGCTTGTTGTGGATCAACCCCAAAAAATTTCCAAGCAACAAATGCAACAACTAAACCGAGAATACTAATTCCACCAGCTTTAGCCCCACCACCTCCACGGCGATCTTCTAAATTACTACTTACTCTCCGGCCTTTCCAACGCATAATCTCAGCCCTTTTTTAATCATATAACTTCTTATAATACGTTATTTCATCAAACTCTAAACTTTTCTAACGTTCCATAGTTTTTGTATTCCTGAAACAACGACCAAAACAATAAGTCCTGCAATAAAACCTATGACAAAGTTTAAGAGCGTCGGGGTTAAAGCACCGATGATACTGCCTACATTTGGAATATGTTCAATATAATCGACAGAATCTTCAGTAAAGTGATGAAATAATGGAATGGTATGATTAATAATACCACCACCAACCAAGAACATCGCTATTGTTCCGACAATGGTTAGCGTCTTCATAAGTTTAGGCGCAAAAGCAAGTAAGCCCTGACCAATTCTTTGTTTCAATGCAGACGTTTGTTTGACGAGATAAAATCCCAAATCATCAATTTTAACAATCATAGCAACCAAACCATAAACACCAATCGTCATTAAAATTGCGATGACTGACAAGACTGCAACCTTAATTCCAAAAGTAGCTGCTGCAACTGTACCCAATGAAATAACGATAATTTCAGCAGATAAAATAAAGTCTGTTCGTATCGCGCCTTTGATTTTATCTTTCTCAAAAGTTGCTAGATCTACATTTAAGTTTTCGAGTTCTTTTTCGGCCTGTTCAGATGTTTTAGCTTTTTTATGGTGTAATGAGTGAATTACTTTTTCTACACCTTCATAACATAAAAATAATCCACCTAACATCAATAATGGATTTATAAGCCAAGGTGCAATCACACTAATTAATAATGCTAATGGAACCAAAATTAATTTATTAACAAATGAGCCTTTTGCAACAGACCAAACGACAGGCAATTCACGGTCGGCTTTCACACCACTAACTTGTTGAGCATTGAGTGCTAAGTCATCACCCAATACACCGGCCGTTTTTTTTGCAGCCATTTTACTCATCAACGCAACATCATCAAGAATGGTGGCTATATCATCTAATAGCACCAATAAACTATTTGCCATTATTGTTATCCTTCTTTGTTTTTTGGAATTTTATTCTTCTATTTCAATTTATTCTGTATCAACATTATTAATACTATCTCAAATAAGGCGTTTTTAATTCGATTCTTTCGATGCTTTATGCTGACATAAAAAAAAATAATGCCGTACAATATTGTGAAATTTTAAAAATTCAGCCCTAGTGTTGATGACTTTGGTATAGAAAATGAGTAATCAAGATAATCGCCCTGTTATTTTGACAGGTGACCGTCCAACTGGACAACTACATTTAGGCCACTTTGTCGGTTCTTTACGTTCACGAGTAGGTTTGCAAGATTCCCATCACCAACATCTATTATTGGCTGATGCACAAGCTTTTACAGACAATGCTGATAACTTCGAAAAAGTTAGACGTAATATTATTGAAGTTGCAACTGACTATCTCGCTGTTGGGATCGACCCGACAAAAACAACAATTTGCGTTCAATCAAGCTTGCCAGCTTTGAATGAGCTGACCATGCTTTATTTAAACTTTGTCACAGTTTCAAGACTAGAACGAAATCCTACGATTAAATCTGAAATACAAATGCGTGGGTTCGAGCGTGACATCCCAGCTGGATTCTTATGCTATCCAGTTGCTCAAGCAGCTGATATCACTGCTTTTAAAGCATCGATTGTGCCCGTGGGTGAAGACCAAATTCCAATGATTGAACAAACAAATGAAATTGTTCGTCGTTTAAATCGTCAGATTGGTCAAGAGCTTTTGCCTGAATGTAAGGCACTGCTATCGAATGTAGGTCGATTACCAGGATTTGATGGTAAAGCTAAAATGTCTAAATCATTGGGCAATACAATTGTCTTAGATGCTTCTGATAAAGACATTAAAAAAGCGGTAAATGCAATGTATACAGATCCTAATCATCTTCGTATTGAAGATCCAGGTCAGGTGGAAGGTAATGTTGTATTTACTTATTTAGATGCTTTCGATCCAAATCCAGAAGAAGTAGCAGAGCTTAAAGATCACTATCGTCGTGGTGGTTTAGGTGATGGTACAGTCAAAAAACGCCTTGAAGGTGTTCTAAAAGAGTTGATCACGCCTATTCGTGAACGTCGTATGGAGCTTGCTAAGGATCCTGATTATATTATGGATATCTTAAAAACTGGTACTGACAAATGTCGTGATATCACGCAAGCAACACTGGATGAAGTTAAAGCTGGATTAGGTGTTTTTAAATTTTAATTCCTAAAAAATAACCAAACTTAAAGCCGCGTCATATTGCGGCTTTTTTTATGGCTATTTATTAGCCTATTTAAAATTAACCTTCAATTAAACTTATTAACGTAATCTTACACGTTTTAACCCGACTACCAATGAGTTGCTAAATGAAATTGAATATCATTTATTTACTGTTATGAATACCCCCAAAATTCATAACATTTCTCCTTAACCGAAACTATGTAAGCAGATTCGTTGTTCTGCGCAGTGATCACCCCAATCACTGCGTATTTTTTTTAGGTTGAATCCATACAGAATGAAATCAATATTATATAATTGATAATTACGACACTTTGTTTTATTATTTTGATTGAAATTTGATAAAAATTCTAATATCTATAAGAGACTACCCATGTGGGACATGTTTATAAATCCGTCGAACCTATTCTTCAGTATTAGTATTTGCTTGATGTTTTTTATAGGCATTCTTGAAGTCTTTCTATTAATAACAGGTCTCAGTAGTCAAGGATTTTTAGAGCAATTTCTACCTAGCTCATTAGAATCTTCTCCTGAAATGATCGTTGACCATCAATCTAGTATTTGGATTCAATTTTTAGATTGGCTTTATCTTGGACGTATTCCTATATTAATTTGGCTGATCATCTTTCTCACGACCTTTTCCATTGCTGGCTTCTTAGCTCAATCTATTATCCATCATATATTTGGATCATTTTTAACTGTCTGGCTCATTACTCCACTCGTACTTGTAGTCTGTATGCCATTTGTACGACTATTCTCAAGATGGATAGTAAAAATCATCCCTAAAGATGAAACCACAGCAATTCATAGCGACGATTTAATTGGACTTCGAGCAGAAATCATTTTAGGTACTGCTCGTCTGCACTATCCTGCGCAAGCAAAACTCAAAGATCGCTTTGGTCAAACACATTATATTTTAGTCGAACCTGAAGCTGACGAAATATTCGTACAAGGTCAACAAGTCTTACTTACACAACGAAGTCTCAAAGGCTTTCAAGCCATTTCACAGTAAATCAACTTAGAGAAAAAAATGTTTAGTTCAAGTTTTTATCAAATTATTATAATAGCAGGACTTATTCTCATTGCGCTTGTTGTCATTGGAACCATTATTGCACGACTATATAAACGCTCGAGCAAAGAAGTTTCATTTGTCAGAACTGGTTTTGGTGGGGAAAAAGTTATATTAGGAGGCGGTGCAATTGTACTTCCTGTTTTACATGAAGTCATTCCTGTCAATATGAATACCCTTCGCTTAGAAGTTAAACGTGCAGCTGATCAAGCCTTGATTACGCGTGATCGAATGCGTGTAGATGTTATGGCTGAGTTCTATGTTCGTGTTAAGCCAACAGCTGAATCGATTGCTACCGCGGCACAAACTTTGGGTCAAAAAACCATGTCACCAAATGAATTAAAAGATTTGGTTGAAGGTAAATTTGTAGATTCCCTGCGTGCAGTAGCAGCAGAAATGGCTATGGAAGAGTTACATGAAAAACGTGTCGACTTCGTTCAGAAAGTTCAACAAGTTGTTTCAGAAGATCTGTTCAAAAATGGTTTAGAACTCGAAACTGTATCTTTAACAGGTCTTGATCAGACCAGCTTTAAATTTTTTAATCCACAAAATGCATTTGATGCAGAAGGTTTAACAAAATTAACAGAAACTATTGAAGATCGTCGAAAAAAACGTAACGATATTGAACAAGATGCTGACTTAGCCATTAAAGCGAAAAATTTAGAAGCTGAACAAGCACGCCTTCAAATCCTGCGTGAAGAAGAATACGCAAAGATGCAACAAGAGCGTGAAATTTCGATTCGAAAAGCTGAACAACTTGCTGAAATTGCAACGCAAGAAGCTGCCAAAAAACGTGAGGCAGAAGAAGCCCAAATCGCTGCAGAACGTGAAATTGAATTAAAACGTATTTCAGCTGCACGTGATGTCGAAAATCAAAATATTCAAAAAGCTCAAATTATTGAACAAGCGCAAGTAGAACAAAAGAAAACCATTGAACTTGCGGAACAAGATCGCGCAATCGCGATTGCCGAGAAATCTCGTGCTGAATCTGAAGCCAAAGCACTTGCTGACCAAGCTCGTGCGCAAGCAGTGAAAGCCGAGGAAGAAGTTGTGACTGTTCGTGAAACACAGCGAGCTGAGCGTCTTAAAGCGGTTGAACTTGTTGCTGCAAAACAGGCTGCAGAAACTGATGCTATTTCAATTACTGTGGCTGCCGAGGCATCAAAACAAGCTGCTGTAGATGAGGCTGAAGCTGTGCGTACTGCGGCTGAAGCAGAAGCAGAAAAAGTTCGCCTAAAAGCTAAAGGTGAAGCTGATGCTAAAATTCTTTTGGCTCAAGCTTTAGAAAAACAATACCAAGTCGATGCTGAAGGGACACGCGCAGTCAATGAAGCAAATAATATTTTGTCAAGTGAACAAGTTGAGATGCAAATTCGTTTGGCACTTTTGAAGTATTTGCCTGAAATTATCCGTGAAAGTGTTAAACCAATGGAAAATATTGATGATATCAAGATATTACAAGTGAATGGTCTTGGTGGCATTACTGGCGCCACAACTTCAGCTGATCAAGCAGATCAATCACAATCCGTTGCACTTTCAGATCAAGTGGTGAATAGCGCACTTAGATATCGTTCGCAAGCACCTCTTATTGACAGCTTAATGAGTGAACTCGGTATTCAGGGTGGAGACATCAACGGTCTAACACAAAACCTAAAACCTAAAACCAATTAATAATAAAAGCCCTGATTTTCAGGGCTTTTATTCGCTTTACTGCTAGCTATTGCTGTTCTTATTATTTTTAAGATTACAAATATTATTTTAGGATTGATCAGTTTTCCTTATCCGACGATCTCATGCATTTTTCTTTTACTCCTGCTTTAGCAATTGATGCAGTCACTTTATGACGTTATGTATCTTTATTCTAGGCGCAATTTTTGCTGGATTTATTCAAGGACTCACAGGTTTTGCCTTCGCTCTTATTGCGATGTCTTTTTGGGTATGGATTCTACCGCCTCAGATCACCGCCCCCTTGGTCGTTTGTGCATCACTATGGTGTCATATCATTTCAATGTATAAAGAACCAAGAACCTTTATAAAGCCTTCTATCGTTTGGGTCTATATTATCGCTGGCTTAATTGGCGTACCTTTGGGTACTTTTTTGCTTCATTATATCAATGCAGACACGTTCAAATTACTACTTGGGATATTTTTATTAATTTGGTGTCCACTCATGTTCTTTAATCCGCAACTACATTGCTTAAAAGATACCAGACTCAGGATGGACGGCTTAATTGGTTTTTTGGGTGGAATCTTAGGTGGGCTCGGTGGATTCTGTGGTGCAATTCCCTCGGCTTGGGTGATGCTAAAACAACTTCCTAAACATGAGCAACGCAACATTCTTCGACATTTTAATTTCGCCATTCAACTGTTTACTTTGCTCATCTATTTATTTAACCAGACCATTAACGTAAATCACTTGTCCTATTTGTGGATTTTGATCTTCACGGTCAGCCTACCAACGATCATTGGAGCAAAAATTTTTTATCAAATATCTGAGCAAAAATTTAAGTCGATTGTCTTAACTTTATTGTTTTTTTCAGGTTTTATTTTAACCTTAAGCACAATTTTCTTATATTAAAAAAGGCAGATTATTCTGCCTTCTCCATATATCAACTGTTGTACGAATATCGTTGGTCAACACTAAAATTTTCCGGGAATTTAGCTGAAATCTTTGAATAAAATTCCATAATTTCTGCCATATCCACTTCTATATCTCCAGTAGGATAAATAATTTTACCTACACCACATTTTTTTTGACTGTAATCCATATATGCTAAAGCGATTGGGACATTCGCTGTAATTGCCACATGGTAAAAACCTGTTTTCCATTTTTCTTGTTTTGACCTTGTTCCCTCGGGCGTCACCAACATGACCAGTTTTGGATGATCTTTAAAAAGATCTGCCATTAATTGCACCATGCTAGGTCTTTCCTCTCCCTCTTTCTTCGGTCGGCGATTAATTCCGATCCCTCCCATAGCACGGACAAAAGGACCAAATGGAAACTTCATATAGCTGTCTTTAATTGTAATTCTGACATTTACACCTAAAGCTTTGAGCGCTAATCGCGCGTATAAAGCATCCCAGTTACTAGTATGTGGTGCAGCAATCATGACACATTGGTCTAAATCTAAGGGCCAATGGTTATCAATTTCCCAACCTAACGCATTTAAACTCTGTTCAGCAAATTTTTCAAACATATAAATATACAAATGTAAATTTTCGGGATTGTAACAGCTTTGGCATTACTTTTATTCAAAATATGTATTAGGTTTTACTATCGCTGTTTTTCTATCTATACATCAATTAAATTGGCTCATGTATTTAGTTAAATAATTTCATTAACAATAAAAAAACCCTGCTTACGCAGGGTTTTTTTGAATCAGTTCAGTGCTTATGCAGAGAATTGGTTCATTGTGTTTTTCGCATCGTCACCCGCTTTAAGCGCGTTGTCACCAGCGAAGATTTCTTTGTGGTCATCACCGATGTCTGAACCAGCCATTGCTTGGTGTTTAACACAAGCGATACCGCCACGGATTTCTTTACGTTGTACGCCAGCAACATAAGCCAACATACCTTCAGAACCGAAGTAACCTTCTGCAAGCTCATGTGTAGAAAGCGCAGCAGTGTGGTAAGTCGGAAGTGTAATCAAGTGATGGAATACACCTGCTTCACGAGAAGCATCAGCTTGGAACGTACGGATCTTCGCATCAGCATCAGCAGCTAATTCAGTATTGTCATACTCAGCGCTCATTAACTTAGCACGGTCGTAAGCAGATACGTCTTTACCTTCAGCAACCCAACGGTCGTAAGCTTGTTGACGGAAGTTTAACGTCCAGTTGAATGATGGTGAGTTGTTATAAACAAGTTTTGCATTTGGCACAACTTCACGTACACGGTTCACCATGTGAGCGATTTCTTCAACGTTTGGCGTTGCAGTTTCGATCCAAAGAAGGTCAGCACCGTTCTGTAAGCTAGTTACACAGTCAAGTACAACACGATCAATTTGAGTGCCTTCACGGAATTGGTACAAGCCAGAAGCTAAACGCTTAGGACGGTGAAGTTTACCATCACGTTTGATTAGGATTTCGTCTTCAGTTGCTTCTGAGATGTCAATTTCTTGAGTGTCTAAGTAGCTGATGTATTGAGAAGCGATGTCGCCTGGCTCTTTAACCACTGGGATTTTTTGAGTCAAGTCAGCGCCTTCAGAGTCAGTACGAGCAACGATGATACCGTCGTCAAGACCCATTTCTAAGAATGCATAACGAAGCGCATGGATTTTCGCGATGAAGTCTTCATGTGGAACAGTTACTTTACCAGCTTGGTGACCACATTGTTTCGCGTCAGATACCTGGTTTTCGATTTGAAGTGCACATGCACCCGCTTCGATCATTTTCTTAGCTAAAAGGTAAGTTGCTTCTTCGTTACCGAAACCAGCGTCGATGTCGGCAATAATTGGCACAACGTGAGTTTGGAAGTTGTCGATTTGTGAAGTGATTTCAGCAGCTTTAGCAGTATCACCCGCTTCTTGTGCTTTTTTAAGTGCACGGAATAAGTCGTTTAATTCTTTTGCGTCTGCTTGACGTAAGAATGTGTAGATTTCTTCGATCAATGCAGGAACTGAAGTTTTTTCGTGCATAGATTGGTCAGGAAGTGGACCAAACTCAGAACGAAGTGCAGCAACCATCCAACCAGAAAGGTAGATGTAACGGCGTTCAGTAGTACCGAAGTATTTTTTGTTCGCAATCATTTTTTGTTGTGCGATGAAACCATGCCAGCACCCCAAAGATTGAGTATATTTGCTAGAATCAGCATCATAAGCAGCCATATCACGACGCATAATCGCAGCTGTGTATTTCGCAATATCTAAACCCGTTTTGAAACGGTTTTGAAGTTGCATACGTGCAGCATCTTCAGGACTGATGTCTGCCCAAGTGTTGCCGAATTTTGCTTTTAATTCGCGGATTGCATCAATCGCTGTTTGGTATGTAGTCATGATATTTTACCCTGTATATAATTTTAGGATTTATCAATCGAAGGACTAAATCTACTCGGTATTAATTGTTCAGATTTAGAGCGCTTCGTTGCTATGGACTTAGCTTAGATTGACTCTAGAAATTAATCCAATATTTTCGTTTAATTCTCAGTATTTATTTAAAAAATATGTAGATTAAAGTCGTAATATAAATAAAATACCATTCGATAAATTATTGATTTTAATAAAATTTGCAAAATAAATATTTGTACACTTTTAACACAATTTGAGTAATTCTTGTTCATTAGACTTAAGTATCAAACTCACCATTACGTTTATTTTTTCTTCAAACATCTTTAGGTTTTACCGTTCAATTGACTTTTCTGACAGAAGATCATTAATAAACTGTTAGTTTTAAATGAATATTTTTTAAACTGTGCGCCGTATTAATGAAATCAACAACAAAGCATTTAAATTGAGATAAACCTAAAACAATTCAGAACATAATATGACAATTTGAAAAACTACTGAGCCCCTATTTCTTAAATAAATGTATAGGGTCTCTCTTATGATAAAAAAACCGTAAATTTGATGAATATATGTTAAATTCTGCTGAAAAAATCAGCATAAAAACACACAAACCTAAGCGCTTATGGCATAATTCTTCACGATTTCAAAAATTTATTTTCGGTATTTTTTTTATGAATCTTGAGCGGGTTGATCTCAATCTCTTAATTTACTTAGATGTTCTTTTGCGAGAGAAGAATGTTACACGTGCAGCAGAACAATTGGGTGTTACTCAGCCTGCAATGAGTAATATTTTGCGTCGTCTTCGTAACTTATTTAATGATCCGCTTTTAATTCGCTCTTCTGAAGGGATGACTCCTACAGAAAGGGCTTTAGAACTACAGCCTCGTATTCGTGATGCCCTTTCTGATCTCTCTATGATCTTAGAACCACGAACAGAATTTAGACCTTATACGTCAAATCGTGTTTTCCGCATCATGACTTCAGATTATGCTGAAGCTACACTTGTGCCTCGCTTAGTAAAGGCTCTGCGTTCAGAAGCACCAAATGTTGTTTTAGATTTTCTAACACCGAGTGATGTATCTTATCGTGATATGGAACAAGGTAAAGTTGATCTCGCCATCAACCGTTTCAACGAAATACCACAAAGTTTTCATCAGGTTCTGGTGTGGCGTGACAGCTTTTCATGCTTACTGAATAATAAGCATCCTGCCGTCAATAATTTGAATCTAAAAAGTTATCTAGATGCGCAACATATCTGGGTTTCTAAAACTGGGATGGGGGTAGGATTTGGTGTTAATCCAGAAAAACAAGCTGGTTTAGGTTGGATTGATCAAGCTTTAGAACGTATTGGTCAAAAACGCAAAATTTCGGTATTTACACGTCATTATCAAATGCCAGGTTTATTAGCTTCTAATGTCGATCTCATTGCGACATTACCGACGAAAATCGCTCGCCTGCAAGCTAAAAGTCAAAACTTGATGCTCAAAGACCCTCCATTTTACATTCCTGAATTTGAACTCAAAATGGCGTGGTGCCCTCTATTACATCATCATCCTGCTCATCGTTGGTTACGTCAGTTGATTTTATATGTTGCTCGTCAAATGACTGAGGAAGAAAATCGTGAATTTCTTTCAAATAACAATACCCACTTCTCACAATTTTGATTGAGTAGAGCTGATTTAAATCAATACTTTAAAATTTTTTACTCAATAACTATGATATTGAGGTAGTGTAAAAATTCACTACCTCTATGTTTTTTGTGATAAAACTTTCCTCATAAATAATTTAAAAACAAAGGTGTTCGTGTGAGCCTCTTTCAGAATTTCGTGATCATTATGATTTTGATTGCTGGAGCTGGATTCTTATCATTAAGTGAAATCGCACTTGCAGGATCACGTAAAGTGAAACTGAAAATTTTGGCTGAGTCTGGTGATGATCGTGCACAAAAAGTGCTTACGCTCCAAGAGAATTCAGCTGATTTCTTTGCTGCCTCGCAAATCGGCTTAAATGCTATTGCAATTTTGGGGGGGATTTTAGGTGAAGCTGCGTTTAGACCGTATTTTGTAATTTTGGTCGATCATTTCTATGATGGTCCTTGGTCACAATCAATTGGTTTTGCATTATCATTTACTTTAGTGACATCACTGTTTATTTTATTTGCTGATCTTATGCCTAAACGATTGGCAATGATTGCACCTGAAAAAATCGCTGTCTCTTTAATTAATCCTATTCAGGTATTCATTACTGTTTGTCGTCCATTAGCTTGGTTTATCAATACAATTGCCAACCTCTTATTCCGTTTATTCAAAGTAAATACTACTCGTGATGATAATATTACTTTTGATGATATTTCCGCGGTAATGGATGCAGGGGCACAAGCAGGTGTCTTACAAAAACAAGAACATCACTTTATTGAAAATGTATTTGAACTTGAAGAACGAAATGTTCCTTCGAGCATGACTACACGAGAAAACGTAGTTTTCTTCACGATCAATGAATCAGAAGAAAGTATTCGTCAAAAACTGGCTGAATTTCCCTATTCAAAATATTTAGTCTGCAATGAAAATATTGATCAAGTGATTGGCTATGTTGATGCTAAAGATATTTTGATTCGTATTTTAAATAATCAAAAATTTAATCAGTTGAATGAATCCACTATCCGTAATGTATTAACGATTCCAGATACACTTACACTGTCAGAATTACTTGATCGCTTCAGATCTAGTAAAGAAAAGTTTGCCGTAGTCATCAATGAATATGCCTTGGTGGTTGGTGTTATTACCCTATCTGATATTATGATTACTGTGATGGGTGACTGGGTTACGCCAACGGATGAAGATCTTCAAATTATCAAGCGGGATGATCATTCTTGGCTGATTGAAGGCAGTACACCTATTGAAGATGTCAAGCATGCATTAGAAATTGATGAAATGCCTGATGATGAAAACTATGAAACTTTAGCTGGGTTTATGATGTTCAAACTTCGTAAGATTCCACGTCCTGCTGATAGTGTAGTATTTAATGGTTATAAATTTGAGGTGGTCGATGTTGACCATTTTAAAATTGACCAACTACTCGTGACCAGATTACTTGATGAAATAGCAGAATTAGAATCACCAGTTGAATAAGACACTATCCACCACTCAGGTGGATTTTTTTATTTAGTTTATCTAATTAAACTTGAGATTTTTCGACTTCAAAAATTATTAAAATTAGAATTTATACTCAATTTTTATTATAACTATCACACTTAAAAATCATGTTTAATGTCTCAAATCACAAAATATAAATTTTAAACTTATGAATTTTAACTACTATTTTTTATAAAAATTATGGTTATTTTAATATTTTCTAAACAATATTTAGTTTAATCATAAATTTCTCTAAGATGGTCGGCGTTTTCGAAGATAACAAATACTGTAATAGAAACAATATTGATTAAAACGCTAATCTAAGGATAGATCCATGTTGACCTTGCTTGGTTTGGGCATGATTTTGTGCTTTATGTACCTCATTATGTCTAGACGTATGACTCCCCTCGTCGCACTCACGCTTATTCCCGTTCTTTTTGCGCTAATTGCATATGGATTAGGTTTTTTTGTGGATAGTTTGAACCATATTCAACTTAATGAACTTGGTGAAATGATGTTAGATGATGTTAAAAAGTTAGCACCTACCGGCGTCATGCTGCTATTTGCTATCTTGTATTTTGCCATCATGATTGATACAGGTTTATTTGATCCATCAGTGAAATTTATCCTCAGGTTGGTAAAAGGTGATCCCCTCAAAGTAGTATTAGGTACGATTACCTTAACATTGATCGTGTCTTTAGACGGTGATGGCTCTACCACTTATATGATCTGTGTTGCTGCCATGTTACCGCTTTACAAGCGATTAGGCATGAGCCCTTTAATTATGGCCTGTCTCATGATGTTAGCCAGTGGAATCATGAATTTGACGCCATGGGGTGGACCTACTGCACGTGCGGCAAGTGCACTCCATGTAGATCCTAGTGCTGTGTTTGTTCCGATGATTTTACCGATGCTGTTCGCCATTGCTTGGTTATACTTTTTAGGAACCATGTATGGTCGAATGGAGCGTAAAAGATTAGGCATCATGGAGTTGGATATTAGCCATGGCGACAATATTCAAATTTCATCAAACCCAGAGGCGAATCGAGCGCATTTGAGATGGTTTAATGGATTATTGACTCTCGCACTGATGGTCAGCCTAGTCATGGGTATTTTGCCTATGCCTATTTTATTTATGATTGCATTGTGTATTGCATTAGTTGTGAACTATCGTGATATTGATATGCAAAAAAGCCTAGTCGCTCATCATGCTGGTAGTGCTTTAAATGTCGTTGGTATTATTTTTGCCGCAGGTATTTTTACGGGTTTGCTCACTGGCACGGGTATGGTCGATGCCATGTCCAAAGAATTGGTTGCGATTATTCCAGATAGCATGGGTCCATATTTAGCACCCATCACAGCCGTTTTAAGCATGCCTTTAACGTTCTTTATGTCAAATGATGCTTTTTACTATGGTGTTCTACCCATCTTATCTGAAGCTGCTGCACATTATGGCATATCACCTGTTGAAATGGCTCGTGCATCGATTGTTGGCCAACCCGTTCATCTGCTCTCACCCTTAGTTCCATCTACCTTTTTACTCTGCGGGCTTGCTGGGATTGAGTTTGGTCAACACCAAAAATTTACCATTAAATGGGCGATTATTACGTGCTTAGTGATGCTTGCAAGTGGATTAATATTTGGGATGTTCCCGTTTTATTCTGCCATTTAATCGTAGCTCGAGTTTCGGAGTGATTTATTGATCACTCCACTCTCTTATTTATAAAGACTTATTGAGCTCGTGTCTCATTCCAAATATTCAAATTTCCCATGTTAGATAGAAGTTGATACCTCACCACTAAAAACTCTGTCAACAAGGTGGAATAATTCATTTTTGCTTCACTCAACACATTCTGAGCATTAAGCACTTCGAGTAAATTTCCTACACCCGCTTTATAACGTCCTTGAGCGACTTCATAGGCTTCTGAAGCACTTTGATTCAATATCGTTAGGGCCTTAATATTGTCATGAATTGCATTTAGCTCATTATAGTTTTTCCAGATTTCAGCATTAATTTCAAGCTTCAATCTCTCTTGCTCTAATAGCTTTAATTTTAAGTTTTCTTGAGCAACCACAATTTGATTTTTTCGATTATAACCATCAAACAATGGGAAATTAACTTGCACACCCGCTTGTAGAGATTGGCGATCACTTCCATAGCTGTCACTCGTTTGTTTTTGCTGATCATAAATGCCGTTAAAACTAATAGATGGATATCTAGACCGCTGTATTGCCTTAATTTTATTTTCAGCTGCGAGTGAATCATACTGTGCAGCTTTAAACTTTGGATGCATTTTTTCAGCATCCTGAATGAGCATTTCAATCGGTTTAAGATCTAGCTCTTTTGGAATTTTTAACTGATTATTAATTTTGAAATTTTGGTATGTAGGCTCACCCATTAATGATGCTAAAAGTCCTTTTGCTATTTTTAAATCACCTAAAAATTTAGTTTGATCTGACTTTGCTTTCGCCAAATTTGCGGACATTTGTAATGCATCTGATTTGATACCAACACCCGCACGATATCGAGCATTTGCAATTTCATAGTTTTTTTCTGCAAATACAACCAACTCAGTAATATTGTTTAACTTTAACTCAGCCT
Organism: Acinetobacter sp. YH12239; assembly: GCF_013417635.1. Taxonomy (NCBI): domain Bacteria; kingdom Pseudomonadati; phylum Pseudomonadota; class Gammaproteobacteria; order Moraxellales; family Moraxellaceae; genus Acinetobacter; species Acinetobacter sp. YH12239. The sequence goes on from NZ_VPDP01000004.1 coordinate 19,124, forward strand.
GAATAATTTGATAATAAGTCGAAATCGTTTTGATGATCATATTTTGCAAAGCAACATCATGCTGTGCCAAAGACATCGCTAATAATTTTTCGGCTTCTTCTGCTTGATAAAATCGACTACCAAAATCATAAAGTAGCCAATTGGCTCTTATTCCAAGTCCGTAACGGCGTAAGTCAGTGTCATAACTCAAAACAGGACGATCTTTTACTTGATTATCATCACGTGACCAATCGTAATTCAAGGTGCTATTCACTTGAGGATAATAATTTGCTTTAGAGATTTTAAGCTGAGCAGCTTGAATACGCGTTTGTACCCAAGCACTTTTAGTCTCAGGATTACGACAAACTGCACGTTCAATGGCATCAATGAGTTCTATTTGCTGTTCATTCTTGAGATTATTTTGAGATAAACAATGTTGAGGTTGACTTAAAATTTTCTGATTTTGAAGATCAAGTGACACACTTTGATTGAGTTGTTGTTCTATTTGCTTACGTTTTGTCTCATTCTCACGGGCTTTACGCTGAGCCGTGAGCTCATCAAACCATAAAGTCTCGCGCTGTTTTTTTAGATTTGGAGTCAGTTTTGACAACCAACTCTCTGCATAAGCCAACGAACTATGTCCGAATAGAGACCCTGCAACAACAATGAAAGCGATGTATGTAATTTTCATTTAGGTTGCAAATCCTTGGTCAACATATCACGGACAATCACGCCATCTTGTAAAGCGATAATCCGCTCAGCAGATGAAATCGTTTCTGGACGATGTGCAATAATCAATTTGGTAATATTCAAGTGCTTGAGATTTGCATTGACCTCTTGTTCTTTTAATACGTCTAAACTACTGGTCGCCTCATCCATAAATAAAATCTTTGGTTTTTTATAGAGAGCACGAGCCAATAAAATTCTTTGTTTCTGTCCTCCTGACAACATATTACCAATATCCCCCACTAAGGTTTGATATCCCATTGGCATACGGCTAATGTCATCATGAATTGCGGCATAGGCTGCACATTGTTGTACCCATTGCATGTCTGGATTTGAATCAAAAAAGCAAATGTTTTCTGCGATTGAACCAGCAAATAGAATGTCATCTTGTAACACTGTCGCGACTTGATCTCGCACAGCGTTTAATCCTAATTGTTCAAAGTCACGCCCCATGATTTTGACTTCACCTTCATTCTGTTTAAATACGCCTAACAGAACATGTAGCAGTGTGGTCTTACCGCAACCTGTTGCCCCGACAATGGCAACAGATTGATTTTGGGGAATCTTAAAACTAATCCCCTTGAGTACATAAGGATCATTTTCTGAATATTTAAAGTGCAGATTTTCGACTTCAATTGCATTCTCAACCTGATCTACATTTGTGATTTCAGCATCACCGTATAATTTTTCTTGTTCTGTTAATACAATATCCGATAAACGCTCTACATCAATTTGAAGCATTTTAACTTCGATAAACTTATCGATTAGTCCTGCAACCCGACTATCAAATTGTCCTTTGTACGCCATAAATGCCATCAGTACACCAACTGTAAAATTACCCTCCAATACCAATGTGGCACCTAACCAAATAATTAGAATGTTCTGAATCCCAAATAAGACTCCATTCGCCAATGAGAATCCTAAACCTAACTTTTGGGTCGTTAATCCAGCATTGACTTGATTGACCATAAGGTTTAACCAAGTCGAACGGCGAACATCTTGTCGCTGGAACAGTTTTATGGTTTTAGCTCCACGCACAGTTTCCATAAAATGGCTGCTTTGCTTCGCTGCATGAATAATTTGCGCTTCAGTCGCTCGCTTCAAAGGTGCATACCAAATCCATCGGATTAAGGCGTATAAGCCCATGGTAAAAATTGCAATCCAAGCTAACTTCGGACTGTATACAAACATTAAAATCAACGTAAATACTGTCATTAATCCATCAAGAATCGCAGCTAAGAACGTTGTGGTGAGCGTGGTTTGAATGTTACCAATTGATCCAAATCGCGAAACAATGTCACCGAGTGATCGTCTTTCAAAATAAGAGACAGGAACATTAATCATGTGATTAAAGACGTTGGCTTGCCACTGCACACTTAAATGTGTGCTCATATACATCATGATCCAAGAACGAAGTAGCCCGATAAACTGCTGAAGCAACATCAACATGCCAAAGCCAATAGCCAGTATCGTTAAGAGATCCCGATCTGCAGATACGATCACATGGTCGATCACCCATTGCATAAAAAATGGGCTAATTAATGAAAAAACTTCTAAGGCTAAGGCCAAGATTAAAATTTGCCCGAGAGATTTCCATAAACCACGAACATGACCGATTAGACCTTTAAGCTGAATCTGATTTTTATCTTCTTTTTTTTCAAATTCAGTATCTGGCCAAAGCTCTAATGCAACACCCGTAAAATGTTCAGATACCTCATTGAGTGTCAGTACACGTTTACCAAATGCTGGATCTAAAATCGTGACTTTATTGGCACTGACTTCTTGCAATACCACAAAGTGGTTGAAATCCCAATGTAAAATACATGGGGTTTTGAGCTGATCTAAATCTTCTAAATCCAGCTTTAATGGGCGTGTTACCATTTTCAACTGATTACTAATTTTGATCAGCTGATTGAGATTTGAACCCTTTTGAGAAACTGAAAAACGACGTCTTAACGATAATAAATCAGACTCATAGCCATAATAATACGCAATCATCGCAATACAGGCTAATCCACATTCTGTCGCTTCCGTCTGTAAAATGGTTGGAATTTTCCGTCCAAATCCAAGAGAAATTTTGTCTAATATCTGCATGTTATTTCTTCTTATATCTTGCCAGTGATGCTATATAACGGTTCGAGTACCCATTCATATAGTTTTCTTTTTTCTTGCATGATATCTGCATCAAAGGCCATGCCCACTTTAAGAGGCTTACTTTCACCATAGGCTTTTACAAACTGTTGTTCTAATTTGACTTTGACTAAATACACAGGTTCACTTTGGTTAAGTGTTACACCCTGACTTAACTCGCCTAAATTGGTCAGTTCTTGTGGGTTCATCGTCGTCGCTGAGATTGAATGAATCACACCTTCACCTTGACCAAATTTTTGGTAAGGATAGGCTTGAAAACGAAGTTTTACAGTTTGACCAGTCCTTATAAATCCAATTGCTGAACTGGGTACAAAAAGATGTGCTTCTAAGTAAGAAGGCGTTGGAACAATATTCATGACAGGAATATTAGGAGAAATAAACTGACCAACCTCTGCATTAATCGATGCTATTTTTCCTGTCGCATTGGCCTGTAATAGCAAACTATCCCGCGCTTTATTTTCTAAAAACTCTTGCTGATTCGAAGCTAATTGACGATCGACCAAAGTCAGCTCACTTTCCAACTTCGATGCTAGTCCTTGCTGAGCCAATAATTTATTTTCTAATTCAGCTTGTTTAGTATTTTTTTCTCGCTCATAGCTCTGTAAAGCAACTTTTAGGCTGATATAGTTATCTTGCTTCAGTTGATATTCTTCAATCGAAATATATTCTTTATCTTTTAAATCTCGATAACGATGTGCATTTTCTTGTGCAAGTGCTAAACGTTGGCTTTGCTCGGCAATTAAGCCATCTAATTTTATTAAATCTAAACGTATAGATTGAATTTCTGCATTTAATTGTTGAACACTATTTAAATGTAAGTCTTTTAGTTTATTTTTTTCAGTATCTAAACTTTGTTTTTTTAACTTAATTTGTTGTTGTACAGACTCATTATAGTTACCTGTACTATTATAACGTGTCATTTTTAATGCAATTAATGGTGTCCCTTTCTCCACTAACTGACCTTCTTTGACGAATTTTTCACTGACTGTGCCGCCTTCAGCACTATAAACTCGGATTAAACCCGTATTAGGAATCAATAATCCTTTAACACTCGTCCTCTTCGTGTAGCTTCCAAAAAAAATAAAACTCACTAATAAAACAGTAAAAATGGCGACAACAATTGTGAGTACCGTAAATGAAAATGGTCGAATCAAAATGACTTCACCAATCCACTTTGACTTTTGTGCATAAATCGCTTTGTCTCTAAATAGCTTATTTGTCATATATATTTGTAATTAATTTTTCGAGTACGAGTTTTTGTATTGAATTTTCATCAAGTTGACTGCATTTCAACAGCGTGCTTAAAAGAGACAAACACAAACCAAAAGTTTTCAATAAAATAGTCATGATCTGTGCTGTCTCCCGTTCTATCCCACACCTCACTCACCTAAATCTGCTTTGAATAAATTCAGTTAGATAGTGATTTCAATAGATTAAAAACGAAGCGTTCATCTCGATTTATTTCAAAACTCGATTAACTAAAGGCGCTGTGAACAAAGCATGAGGATCATATTGCTTTAAAATATGACTACTCGACTGAATGGTTAAATGATTAGATTGACCCTGAGCATGGACGCGTGGAATTTCATAATCGATATAAGTTGAACTGTCCCAAGCTTTTTGATTGGTATAGCCCCACCCTTTAGACCATTCTGGTCGCATCAATGAATCACCTTGATAACGTTGTGACATCCACTCTTCAACTTCTGTGTAAAATTGCGCTGAGAATGGCGTACCTGGCAAGGTTAAAATATCAAACCAAACGGCACAGTCCCATTCAGGATGATCAGGGCAAGGTTTAATGGCTGATAATGCTGCTGTTTGAGCGCCTTGAACAATTGAATCTTCTGCATGATCCAAACCCGTAACTCGAATTTCAACAGGTCCATTCATTGGGAAACGACCCAATTTTTGATATTGCTTCATCTTAATGCCGTAATAATCACAAAAATCAGCAATAACCCGTTGAACGTTTGCACGACTGGTAATGACAGCATAGCCATTTGCAGTAACACGCAAAGTTGTTGGTTTGACATACAGTAAAACGTTTTTTGACGTTCCCCATAAATCATAAGTTTGAGTAGAAGCCAAACCACCAGTCAAAATCGTCGTGATTCCAGATAATGGCGTACCATTTAAACCTAGTTTAGAGATTTCATACTGAGTAAAACCGAAGGTTGGCGTGAGATAAGTACTTTTATTGACGATGATTTTATGAATCAAATCAGTAATAGGTTTGATTAAATTATCTGAGAACCAATAATTGAATGGTTTGACTGTCTGTCGAGCAGTCAAAGGACGATACGGAGTAACAGTCCAAACTTTTAACCAAGGATAATCGGTGAACGGAAACCAAATTGCTTCTGCACGACCAGATTTATCCAGAAAATGAGAGAAGGTACGTCCAGCATGCTTATCTTGAGCAAATAGCTCATTGATATGAATGTCGGTATAGCTTTCACAACGAATATATTGATTTTTTGACGTTTGTAATTGTGCGGATAAAATGAATGCACGACCTATATGAACTAAAAATGCACGAATTTCTGGATCATTTCGCAGGAAGGTTTTCGCAACATATCGACCTTCTCGTTGGTCGAAAACAGCAGCAGTGATCGATACCACTAAATTACTGATCGAACCATAAGTTTGACCTTCTTGTTTTATTTCCCCTACAGCAGGTACACCTGTGCCATGACCATCGATGGCCAACACACCACCCAAAGTTAAATCTCCAGGTGCTGGCACTGCTACAAATCCACGATTACGGTATTCCATTGCGGTTAACAATGCTTCCATTTGAATGCCTGCCTCGGCAGTCACAATACCGTTTGCATCAATACTGACTTTGTTGATATGCGTTGGCATATCAATCAATAAAATTTTAGTAATCTTGTCTTGATCATCCAACAATAAAGGTGACCAATTATGTGACATCCCTTTGGCTCTGACTTTATAGCCATTTTGATATGCCCAGTTAATGGCTTTTAAAACTTGTTCTTGATTTCTCGGTGATGCTGTCCATGCATTTTCATAACGAGATTCCCCAGACCAATTTTCATATTTCTGTTTAAAAATTGAGATTTCAGTTGGGAAATTTACTAATCTTTCTTGTAAAGGAAAAAACCAAGCTTCTGCCTTTTGTGTTGGAAGCCATGCTGAAACAGCACCAACAGCAGCTAAGCTACCCATTGTTTTTAGAAAGTTTCTTTTATCGTGATCTATTTGTTCTGATGAATTCTGCATTGTTATAGCCACCAAAAGTTTAGCTTTATTATTTCTGTTACTGAAAGCAGACCAGTACTCATGACCAGTCTGCCTTTAACACTTTATTTAAAACTTATGAAAGCCAAGCACGAACGCCATTTAAAGTCGGAAGAAGTTTATATTGACCTTCTGCCTTTTCTTTTTCGTAATGGTTTGGAGTTTCAGCTACATCGCCACCAAGTGCACGACCAAGACCAATTAATGTTTTTGATGCCACTAAACCAGTAGTATCAGCAGCTTGGTGTACTAGCCCTAAACCTACTGCACTAAATACAACACCAACTGATGAAATCAGTTTTGAATTAAGTGTTTGATTGAATAAGTTCACACCGTGGATGATTGAGTCACCAATCAATGTTCCAGCACCAGATACTTCATTGATTTCTTCTTGCTTTAATTCTACTAAGCTCATGATTAAAACCTCGTTATAAAGAATTTATGTTAGATACACCTAACTTTTGTTAAGCACTTTTTAATATACAGAATGAATTGCGTATCAATAATGACAAATGTAGGACACTATTTAATTATTTTGTGATTTATTTAACATTAATTGCGATAATTCGATTGACTCAATATTCTTGAAAATAACAGCCCAATTTCAAATAATAGATAGATCATTGTGCCCCCAATCGCCATTGATAATATGTCTGGCGGCGTTACAAACATCGCAATAAAAAAACAAAAGATAAAAATGTAAGGTCTATTTTTTTGGATGGTCTCAATGTCCACTAATCCCCAATACACCGTGATCATAATGACCAATGGCACTTGAAAAATCAGCCCTAAGACGAAAAAAAACTTAATACAAAACAATAAGTATTGTTGTATATCTGTCATAGGGGTCACACTATCTGGAGAAACTCCAATAAAGAACCCCAATACAGCGGGCAGTATAAAAAAGTATCCCAGTGCAATGCCCGAGTAAAACAACACAATACTTGATGGAAAAAAGAAAAAGAAAATTTTACGTTCTTTCAGATAAAGCGCATGTTTTAAAAAAACATATAATTTATAAAAAATAAAAGGAAAAAGGATGATCAACGTGACAAAAAATACCAACTTAATGGGTGCTACAAATGTACTGGTAATATCTGTCGCAATCATATGCGCATTTGCAGGTAATTTAGCTTGTAGAGGCAGTGCGATTGCGTTATAAATTTTGTTCGCGAATGGCACTAATCCAACAAAAATAACTAAAAAGCCGATAACGACATGAATTAAATTTCGCCTAAATTCTTCAAAATAATCAGAAAAATGACTCAGTGGTTTTTTGAGGTCGGAAGTTTCAGACATATCTCACTCCCATTACATGTATATCAACACACGACCAATGCGCTAAATGAGTCATTAGAAAATCTGTTTTATAAGGTGCTGGCACATAAAACTTTTGGATTGGGAAATATTGTTTTTGTTTCTGATCAATTTGATCATCTAGATGCGCGAAATATTCCTGCATTTGAGTTTCAAGCTGTTTAACATTCTGAATTTCGTCTTTTAATTCTTCACGAAGTTGATGAAGCTCAAGTTCAAGATCTACTTTCTGTTTAATATCGGATTTTATTTCACTTATTTTTTTCAAGCTTCGAAGCGCAAAACGAATCGCATCGGGTAAACGATCAGGACCCAAGACCACAATTACAATCAGTCCAAGAAAGAGTAGTTCTCCAAACCCAACATCAAACATAGGTTAAAACACCACAATATTGCTTTGAATATCGTTTAAAAAAGATTATTGATGAGTGTCTTTTTTATCTTCGCGAACAGCATCTTTAAAATCTTTTACAGCGCCGCCGACATCTTTGCCAAAATTCTTTAATTTAGCTGTACCGAAAATGACCAAAATAATTATGGCAAACAGTGCGATATGACCAATTGAAAGACCCATCATTATAGTTATCCTTATTTTTTAATATTGCTTAATACTAACAGACCAACAATGCATAGAACTCTTGAAATGTCTAACAATCTCAGCATATATATTTGAGTCTGTTTAGATTTTTTATTCTGCTTTCAAAATATAAGCTACTGATAAAAATAAAAAAACCGATTTAAGCCTTTGCTTAAATCGGTTTTCAGTCACTTGGTTCGCTGAACTACGTTTTCAATTCTTTGTTTAACTTGAATAATAAAGGATTAACGACCATAGATTTCTAAAAGTTTATCTAAGGTTGCTTGATAATGAATATCGATATCTTCAGCTAAAATAGCATACGCATTATCTAACTGAACCATTGGCCAGCCTTCTTTCCAAAACGGAAAAATATTGTGTAGATCATGCGTTACGATTGCTTCTTCGCGTGTAATCGCCTGTGCAACCTGCGATAAAACTTGCGCTGTTTCAGCACCATCAATCTCAAGATAATCAATACCACGCGCTTTAAGAATACGAATTCTGTCTTTTTTATATTTAATTTTTTTTGCTTGTGCTTCATTTAAACCTAAAGCAAGTGTCACTGCTTCAACAAACTTTTCTTCAAAAGATTGATGTAATGCAACCAAGGCTTTTTTATGTGCTTCCTGACGCCCCTCTTTACCACCACTACGAATCAATTTATTCGCCTCAACATTAAGTTCGTCAGATTTCATAGACTGTAAAATATCTAAAATTTCGATATCACTTAAAGATTCAGCATTGTGGTGTGTCATGGGAGTACTTCAATTCAACTTAATCTTGCATTTTCTCATAATTCAACACAAATACATAATCTAATTCAAATTGAATCGATAAGCTTTCAAATGATTCTAAATATTTAGAATTATACTTCTGAGTTTTAGTACAATATTAAAGTCAAAACGATGGGTAGTGTGATTGCCGCACCGATAATTTGCAAACTGATTACACCAGCCATTAATTGACTGTCGCCACCCAATACTTTCGTCAGAATATATGCAGCTGAAGCCGTTGGTAATGCAAAATACAAAATAAAGATTTGCGTCTCTAAAGTATTGAAGCCCAGCATTTTACAGACCAACCAAGCCAAAATCGGCATTAAACATAAACGCGATAGCGTGTTGATCATTAGAGGAAATGATTCTTTTTTAAGAGCCACAAATTGCAATGCAGCACCGACACACATTAGTCCCATAGGTAAGCTACATATCGCAAGTTGGTAAATTAATGACTCTGCACCTTTCCATAATGATAGCCCGGATACATTGTAGAGCACCCCAACCAGACAACCCAAAATTAAAGGATTTTTGAGTAACGATATAATCACTGCTCGAAAATTCATATTTTCATGATCGGTCAGTGCCAATACCGAGATGATATTCACAACAGGAATACTGATCGCCAACAGTAATGCAAAAATTGTCATGCCTTCTGCTGGAAAAAGCGAAGCAACAACTGCTAAACCAATATAGGTATTAAAACGTACATTACTTTGAACATAGACTCCAAATCTTCGTGTTGGGGTCTGAAAAATTCTTTTTAAAATATATAAAACTGCACAAGCAATTGGAAAGACCACGAGTAAAATGACTAAAATTTTACTTACCATCTCCATATGAATATCAGCTTGAGCCAAATTGCCAAAGAGCATGGCAGGGAAAAAAACAAAATAGTTAAGTTTTTCTGCACCCGCCCAAAACTCGTCAGTTAAATATGATTTCTGTTTAAGAAAATATCCAATTAAAATGAGCCCTATCAGCGGCACTAAGGATAAAACAATGCTGTACATAAATGATGAGCCTAATCGAGTGCAGATCACTCAGTCCTAATACGCTCAATCAACCACAGTGGTTTATTGCATGCATTTTGAACTGATCATTTAATATTACACTGCATCAAGCTGATCGTCTCAAAAATTCATCATTTACATCGAGCATTGACTTGTTTTATATACGCTAAAATTTCAGGCAAAGTTTGGATTGTTTTATTTAACGGCGGTTGATGTTCAGCTAAGGATTGGTGAAACCCCGCCAAATATAGTCCATCTAATCCAGCCTGAGTAGCACCCCAATAATCATTCACTGGATGATCACCAACATAAAGACAATGGTCAGGTGCAATTCCTAATTGTTGACAAGTCATATGAAATATTTCTGCTTGAGGCTTTGACACACCTGCCTTCTCAGAACTCATGATCACATCAAAATAATGCGCGATTCCTAGACCTTCGATAATTTTGTGTCGAGTGAAATGTCCTCCATTCGAAATGATTGCCAACTTAAATCCTTCGCTTCTAAGCTGATCAAGCGTCTGAATAGCATTTGGCATCATGACTGCGTTTAGTCCAAATTGATTAAACCAATAGTCACTTAATTCATCTAATTCTGGTGCTTTTTTCCATTTCAACTGCTTGAGTAATGCATGAGCAACTGAACCACCAATGGTAGGTTCAGTCATTCTTTCTCGAATGGGATAGCCACCATGATCAATATATCGAATCGTTTCGAGAATCTCAGCTTGCGCAGACGAGGCAGATTGATCGATTTGCTGTTTATAAGTATTAAATAATGCCCGACTAAAAGTTTGAACACTTAAATCTCGGTGTGTCAGTGTATTGTCCAAATCAAAAATAACAGCTTGAATTTTCATAGTGCTTAGAGGAGTGTATTCATTTGCCCATGCTATCAACTCTCCGCAATCTCGATTATTCATTTTTATTTCATCCTAAGCATGAAAATGAATAAAAGATAGATTACAGACTAATTCCATTGATGTTTGTTTTGAGCTGTATACCGACTCCATACTAAAATCGGTATGAACAAAAATAATCCTAATATACAGATCAAAATGAGATATGAGGTATAACCGAGCCAATCGCCTAATATGCCACTCAAGGTATACAGTGCTCCCGCAATGGAAGCCATCAATGCGACTTGGAAAGTAAAATCTGTTCCTGCAAATTCTTTCCGACTGTATTGCATCACAAAGGTTAGAATAATCACCAATAACATCGCAGCGAACATATCTTCTAAAGCATTGATCATATAGATCCACACGACGTTCAATTCAGAAGGTCGCGCTTCATAATGCGATAACCATGCAAATCCAATGAGACTCAATAATTTAAGCAGTGAAAAAGTAATTAAAGCACTTTGACGCGAATAAAACCTAAGTAGCCAACCTGCAATACCTGCTCCGATCAAAGCAGCAAATGCTCCAAGCATGGTCACATTGACACCAATTTGCGTCTTAGATAGTCCTAAATCGACCAACAATGGTTTAAGAATAGGTCCAGACAATCCATCCGTCACTTTAATGCTACACAATACAAAAAACCAAAGTCTGAGTTCTCGATTTTGAAAAAAATATTTTAAGTAATGACTTAAAGCTTTCACGAAACTTTGAGTTTTAGATGATGAATCATCATCTCGATGATTATTGATGCTTTGTGAAGCATGTTGAGGCTCACGATACAATAATACGGGTAGCGTATTAAATGCCACCAAAATAGCCAGGCATAAAAAAGTGGTTTGCCAAGTCAATGCATCTAATACCCACAATATCGCACCGCCTCCCACAATAAAGCCCAATCTTGAACCAATCACTTGGAACATATTGCCTAGATGCTGTTGTTCACCTTTTAGAATATTCACGGCTAAGCCATCGGTTGCTATATCTTGAGTCGCTCCGATACTATTCATCATCAACAATGCCACGAAAAATCCAAAGAGATATTGAGGTTGGTTCAGTGATTGAATGGGGATAAACGATAAGATAATCAACGTGATAATTGTGAGTAACTGAGTGGGTACAATCCAACTGCGGTAATGTCCTTGATTGAACAAATGATGACGATCAACCAATGGAGCCCATAAAACTTTGAGTGCCCACGGAGCCATCAGCAATCCAAATCCACCAATATGCGTTAAGGAAACACCTTCAGCACGCAGAATCACGGGCAAAGCATGTGTCATAAATCCTACTGGCAATCCTTGCGCCCAATAGAGTGAAAATAAAAGCACATACATTTTGGTATTTGGTGACATGAAAGAGGTATCCTGCAACTGATGTCTTCTTAATCAATTCGTATTGAGATGTCCTTGTCACTTGGTTCTTATTCTGCCAATGTATCTCATACACAAGGTCTTTATAATAAGTTTAAAAAGCAATTATACAACGCACAATGAACAATAGATTTCCCAAATTGCCATCACAAGTTCCTCAACGCGGTTCAACGTTGAGTCGAGCAGCATTCAAACAGCTTTATCTTCGACAAGGCTGGTCTTTTGAAGGAGAATTTCCAAATTTTCCCAAAGCTGTCGCAATTGTGTCCCCGCATACATCAAATTATGATGGACTGTATGCCTTTCTCGCGATGCTTGGCATTGGCATTGAAGTCACAATCTTTGGAAAAGATAGTCTGTTCAAATCTCCACTCAAACATTTACTCAAATGGATCGGGGTGATTCCTGTAAAACGGGATACCCCCCAAGGCTTGACTCAACAAATTGTTCAAGCTATTCATGAACGAGATAAAATTTGGGTGGCAATGGCACCTGAAGGTACACGAAAAAGTGCTGAAAAGATTCGCAGCGGTTTTTATCACATTGCTTTAGGTGCAAATATACCAGTGGTAATGTTTGCATTTGACTATGATCATAAAGTCATTCGATGTTTAGGAAGCCTCGAAATGACGGGAGACTATGAATCTGATCTGCACAAAATATTAGAATATTATCGTGGAAAAATTTCTCCTAAAAATATGAGTCGTTTAGCATTACCCTTTAAAGAACTTTTGTAAAAATGCTAGAAAAATAGACAGCAATCTGTTGAGATATGCCTAAAATTTTGACACTTTTTAGCAGATTAATGTCTATGTCATTGCTCCTCAATCTTCCCAAAATCAGCTTCATTGGCCTGAGTTTATTGGCGCTATCAGGCTGTAACTCTACTGTAAAAAATCCTACACAACCCTCTCAAACTCAAGCACGCGAGCCAGTGATCGCCATTGCTCTAGGCGGTGGTGGTGCAAAAGGTTTTGCGCATATTGGTGTATTAAAGGTTTTAGAATCTCATGGTATAAAACCCAAAATTGTTACAGGTACAAGTGCTGGAAGTTTTGTCGGTAGTATTTATGCTTCAGGCAAATCTCCCTATCAACTACAGCAAATTGCACTTCAACTGAAAGAGTCCGATATTCGTGATTTAACTTTAAATCGACAGGGTGTGATCCTCGGTCAAAAGCTCCAAGATTATGTAAATCGACAGGTTGGGAACAAACCGATTGAACAATTCCCGATTCGATTTGCTGCAGTTGCCACACGTTTAGATAATGGTAAACGCGCTGATTTCGTCAAAGGTAATACAGGTCAAGCTGTAAGAGCGTCATGTAGTATTCCTAACGTCTTTGTTCCAACAACGATTGGCAAAACCAAATATGTTGATGGTGGACTCGTGAGTCCAATTCCAGTTCAAACTGCAAAAAATATGGGTGCAGATATTGTGATAGCAGTTGATATTTCTGCACGCCCTGCAGGCAATAAGCCGATGAGTATGTGGGGACTGTTGGATCAAACAATCAATATTATGGGGCAACAAAGTATCAATACTGAACTCAATGCAGCTACAGTCGTGATTCAGCCAAAAGTTGGTCATTTAGGAACTTTGGATTTGAAAGCCAGCAATGAGGCAATACTTGAAGGTGAAAAAGCAGCGCAACTGAAAATTAAATCAATTGATACCGCTATTGCCAATTTCAAAAAATCTCCAGCTGCTTTCAAACCTGCACCTACAGCTCGCTTTTAAGCATTTTTTATAGGCATCTCTGCCCTAGTCTGTTATCTTGATATAGATGTTTTCGTCTATAACAAGATAACGATTAGAGTAGATGTATGGACTTATTGATTGAACCTTGGCACTGGTTTGTATTAGGTATTTTGCTCATCCTGTCTGAGCTCATTTTACCGGCCTTTGCTGCACTGTGGTTTGGTATAGCTGCAGTCATTATTAGCATACTGGTGTGGCTATTTCCTTCTATGGGGCTTCCAGCTCAAATTATTTTATGGGTTGTACTATCGATTTCATGTACGGTGATTTGGTTTAAATTTATTAAACCACTTTCCGTTGATAAGACTAAAGCGGGGCTCTCACGTGAAGCGACAATCGGACAAGTTGGGATGGTGATTCAAATTGGTCATGAACCTGAATTGGTCAAAGTTCGGTTTCAGCTTCCAGTTCTCGGCTCTGACGAATGGAATTGCAGAACACTGAGCCCTGTTCAGGTCGGTGATCGTGTCAGAGTTACAGATATTTTAGGTAATGAGCTGGTCGTTCAAGCGCACAATAACCTCAACTCACCGTTATAAACAATAATTCTTAAAGGAGTAGAAATGTCTGGTTCAATTATTGCCATCGCATTTTTGGCATTCGTCGGAATCACAATTTTTAAAGGGGTTCGTATCGTTCCTCAAGGCTATAAATGGATCGTACAACGTCTGGGTAAATACCATACGACTTTAAGTCCAGGTCTAAACTTTGTGATTCCTTATGTTGATGAAGTCGCATATAAAGTCACTACAAAAGATATTGTTCTTGATATTCCATCTCAGGAAGTAATTACAAGAGATAACGCAGTTCTTTTAATGAATGCTGTTGCCTATATCAACATTACTACACCAGAAAAAGCAGTCTACGGTATCGAAAACTATACTTGGGCAATCCAAAACCTTGTCCAAACTTCTTTACGTTCAATCGTAGGTGAAATGGACTTGGATGATGCTTTATCTTCACGTGATCATATTAAAGCGAAGCTAAAAGCAGCAATTTCTGATGATATTTCAGATTGGGGAATTACGCTTAAAACGGTTGAAATCCAAGATATTCAACCATCAGGTACAATGCAATCCGCAATGGAAGCCCAAGCCGCAGCTGAACGTCAGCGTCGTGCGACAGTGACACGTGCTGATGGTGAAAAACAGGCTGCGATTCTGGAAGCTGAAGGTCGTCTTGAAGCATCACGTCGCGATGCTGAGGCTCAAGTTGTACTCGCTGAAGCTTCAGAAAAAGCCATTAATATGGTTACCAATGCTGTAGGCGACAAAGAAATTCCTGTCGCTTATCTACTTGGTGAACAATATGTAAAAGCAATGCAGGATATGGCTAAATCTAATAATGCTAAAACTGTGGTATTGCCTGCTGACATCATGAATACGATTCGTGGGGTAATGGGTCGTAATAATCCTTAAATCGCTCAAACATTCTTCAAAATTTAAAAAGGCAGCTTCGGCTGCCTTTGTTATTGATATGACTCAAGATTCAATTCTTCAGCATTTATTTTAAATTTATGGTTAAATTTCGCATCCTGAAAGATTGCATGAAAACAATCTATCGTCTAACTGCATCATGGAAATTGTATGAGCACCTTTGATCCCACCTTAATCACTTTCTTGTTCTATATTGTCGCCATGGTCGTGATTGGTTTAATCGCGTATCGAGCGACCACGAACTTTTCAGATTATATTTTGGGTGGACGACGCTTGGGAAGTTTTGTTACAGCCCTTTCAGCTGGTGCTTCTGACATGAGTGGCTGGTTACTTATGGGTTTGCCAGGCGCTATTTATCTTTCTGGTCTATCAGAAATGTGGATTGCAATTGGTTTAATTATTGGTGCATGGCTCAACTGGCTGTTAGTGGCAGGACGTCTTAGAGTTCATACTGAAGTTCAACACAATGCCCTCACACTCCCAGATTACTTTTCCAATCGCTTTAATGATCAGAAAAAAATTCTACGAATCGTTTCTGCATTTGTCATTTTAATCTTCTTTGCCATTTATTGTGCTTCAGGCATGGTGGCAGGCGCTCGATTATTTGAAAGTATGTTTGATCTGCCTTATAGCACTGCTCTTTGGATTAGTGCAATTGCAACGATCAGTTATGTGTTTATTGGTGGGTTCTTGGCTGTTTCTTGGACAGACACCATCCAAGCGGGATTAATGATTTTTGCCTTATTGCTTACCCCCATCGTAGCTTTACTGACTTTTACCGATTTATCTCAAGTGAATTTAGCACTTGAAGCAGCACGACCAGAAGCAAGCAATTTAATGGGTAACTTAAGTACCGTCGCAATTATTTCATTACTGGCTTGGGGTTTAGGCTATTTCGGACAACCTCATATTCTCGTACGTTTTATGGCTGCTGATTCAGTTAAATCTATTCCTAATGCCCGTCGTATTGGTATGACTTGGATGATTCTGTGCCTTGGTGGTGCAGTGGCTGCTGGATATGTCGGTATTGCTTATTTTCAGCAAAATCCACAGTTCGCTAATGTTGTGAATGCTAACCCTGAAACTGTATTTATGGAGTTAACGAAAGTTCTATTTAACCCATGGATCGCAGGCATCGTATTAGCTGCAATTCTAGCTGCGGTAATGAGTACATTGAGTTGTCAACTTCTTGTATGTTCAAGCACATTAACCGAAGATTTTTATAAATCTTTCATCCGTAAAACTGCTTCTCAAAAAGAACTGGTTTGGGTTGGTCGCTTGATGGTGCTACTGATTGCTTTACTTGCGATTGTTTTAGCGTCAAACCCTGAATCAAAAGTACTTGGTCTAGTTGCCTACGCTTGGGCAGGCTTCGGGGCAGCATTTGGCCCGCTCATTATTCTTTCTTTATTCTGGAAACGCATGACATTGAATGGCGCTTTGGCGGGGATGATCATTGGTGCAGTGACCGTTATTGTATGGAAAAATATTTGGGCGGATACTGGAATCTATGAAATCATTCCTGGCTTTATTTGCTCTCTCATCGCAATCATTGTTGTGAGTTTATTAGGTAAGCAACCAAATTCTGATGTTACAGACCGATTTGACGAAGCAGACCGATTATATAAAGCAACAAAATAACAAATGAAAAAGAGGACTTTCAGTCCTCTTTTTTTAACTCTTTCGAGCAAGTAAAAAAGCTGAAATCTGCTTAAGTTCAGATGCGGAATCACCAAAATAATCTAAAGCACTAATCGCTTGCTGATGAAGCTTATTTGCATATTCTTTTGCAGCATCTAAACCCAATAAAGCTGGGTATGTTGATTTTTCTACAAGTTCATCTTTTC
This sequence comes from Acinetobacter sp. YH12239, assembly GCF_013417635.1. Lineage (NCBI taxonomy): Bacteria > Pseudomonadati > Pseudomonadota > Gammaproteobacteria > Moraxellales > Moraxellaceae > Acinetobacter > Acinetobacter sp. YH12239. The sequence goes on from NZ_VPDP01000004.1 coordinate 36,250, forward strand.
CAGCGGTCTTTCCAAGCGTTTCAGTATCCGAAACTATATCTAAAATATCATCTTGAACTTGAAATGCTAAACCTAATGCTTGACCAAATTCACGCAATTTTGGAATTCCTGCATCTACACCGTCCATCACTGTCACTGCTGACATCATGATTGCGGCCTGAATCAGTGCACCAGTTTTATTACGATGAATATTTTCTAATGCTTCCTGATCAATTTTCTTACCTTCCGCTTGCAAATCTAGGACTTGACCGCAAACCATCTTAGAAGATGATGTCGCCAATATCTGCATTTGCTTCAACACAATAGAAGGATCTACAGTGAGTTGTGTATCAAAAAGTCGACTTCCTAAAACCTCAAATGCCATCGACTGCAAGATATCTCCCGCAAGTAGTGCTGTATCTTCACCATATGCAACATGGCAAGTTGGTTGACCACGACGCAACAAATCATTATCCATACATGGTAAGTCGTCATGAGCAAGTGAATAGCAATGAATTAACTCGACTGCAACTGCTGCACGTCGCACAGCAGCAAAATTTTTATGATCTTCACTTAATTCTGCTGTTGCATACGCTAAAGCTGGACGAACCCGTTTTCCGCCTAACATGACTGCATGATTTACACCACTTTTCAAAGGTTCTGGAATGAAAAATGCATCTAGGGCAAATTTCAGATCCTGTTGGATTTGCTGTTGAGCACGTTGTAATACTTCACTATTCACAGAGATATGTACTGTCACTGCCGTCTTTGAACCTCAAGTTATGCCGTTTCATGTCGGTATATATAAAATTGTCCTTATTCTACAACCAATTGTGATTGCTACAAAACACAATGCTGATTTGTTTTATTTAGTGATAGGTTTAAATGAAGAGTGACTATTCATCCAACACATGAATCGAATTTCGACCTAATACATGTGCAATGTCAACAGCGCGATCTAAGGTTTCTAATATTTGCTTTTCTGAGTACATTTTCTGGCAATTAGGATGAAAAATCCCAATCGCACACGTGAGTACCTCATCCTCTTGAGGATCGAAATAAATTTTTTCACGGATCAAGGTTTGTTTTAGGCGTTCAGCAATGGTGAGAATTTTCCAAGGAGTCGATTCTTGAATCACCAAGATAAAACTTGCAGAATTCAAACGATAGACTTCTGCTAAATCTTGATTCAATTCCTCTTTAATCAGAGATCCAATACGACTCAAAATTTCATCGCCAATGGTATAACTATTGAGCTGATTAAACTTTTTAAAATTTTCGACTTCAAACTTGATAAAAGAATAATTTTTCCGCTCTTGAATAAGAAAGCGATCTTTTAAAAACTGTTCAAAAGCAAGCTTATTGTTCATCCCAGTCACAGGGTCCAAATAAAGCTCTTCAAACAACCTTTTATTATTTTGGATCAAGACACGTTCACGTCTTTTCAATTTTGTTATATCTGCACATACGATCAACACGCAATCCAAAGAGGATGATTTATCTCTTAAAGCACTAAAATAAATTTGAAAAAAATGCCCTTTTGAATAGAACTCATTTTCAATTTTATTTAAGCGTGAATCATGTCGAAACAATTGCAGCGCATCTTGAAATAATTGATAAACCGTTGTTGATACGAATCCTAATTTCTTTCCAAGTAAATAAAGCGCATCACTTTCATAGATATCAGCAAATAATTGATTGGTACTAATGAAGGCGCCATCATGCTGAACCAGTGCCACAGGCACAGGGATTTTGGCAATGATAGATACCAAATCTAATTTATTTGTAGCATGAATTTGGTTTAGAAACTCTTGATCAATCTTGGGCGTATCCTGCTCAAAATTATTATCCTTCTTCATTGGTCTTTCTCATTTTAATTATTCGTGGATCGAAGGCTATTCAGCAACTTAATTTTAAGAATTCGGTCAGTATAGTCACGTTGACTTATTTTCTTAATATAACATGTCAGAATTATCATAGTCGCAATTATTTATGAGTGAATCGCACTGTTATGAATGCTTTCAGGCTAATTTAGTATACTTATCACATATTTTAAACGCGTAAAAAAACCACTCGAAAGTGGTTTTTCATCTTAAAACGTATCGCCAGGAATCCGTATCCATCCTTCCATGAGTACTCGAGCACTGCGACTCATAATGGCTTTTTTTACCGTCCATTGGTCATTAATTTTCTCCGCTTCAGCCCCCACTCTGAGTGTTCCAGAAGGATGCCCAAATCTGACTGATTTTTTTTCGCCACCACCTGATGCCAAATTGACTAATGTTCCAGGAATTGCAGCTGCGGTTCCAATCGCTACAGCCGCCGTTCCCATCATGGCATGGTGTAGTTTACCCATAGATAAAGCACGAACCGTCAAGTCAATCTCATCAGCCTGTACTGTTTTTCCGCTTGATGAGATGTAATTTTTAGGCGCAGATACAAATGCAATTTTAGGTGTATGCTGACGTTGAACCGCTTCATCAATATGCTGAATAATGCCCATCTTTACAGCACCATAAGCACGAATTTTTTCGAACTTCGCCAAGGCTTCAACATCATTATTAATATGATCCTGAAGTTCAGTTCCTTCATACCCTAAGTCTGAAGCATTCATAAAAATAGTTGGAATACCCGCATTAATCAGCGTCACCTGAAAACGACCAATATCTGGGACTTCCAGTTCATCAACCACATTTCCTGTTGGAAACATGGCAGCACCATCCTCTCCATCATCTGCGGGATCTAAAAATTCTATTTGCACCTCTGCAGCTGGAAATGTTACCCCATCAAGCTCGAAATCACCTGTTTCCTGAACCTGACCATTTGTAATTGGTACATGCGCAATAATCGTTTTCTGAATATTGACCTGCCAAATCTTTACCGTACAAATTCCATTCTCTGGAATCTTTTCTGCACTCACGAGACCATTTGAAATCGCAAATGAGCCTACAGCAGCCGTAAGATTGCCACAATTACCACTCCAGTCGACGAATGGTCGATCAATTGCAACCTGTCCAAAAAGATAATCTACATCATGATCAGGTTGAGCGCTTTTAGAGAGAATGACTGTCTTACTGGTACTAGATGAAGCACCACCCATTCCATCGATTTGTTTGCCATAAGGATCAGGGCTTCCTATCACACGTAATAAGATTTGATCTCTTGCTTTACCTGGAACTTGAGCTTCTATGGGTAAATCATTTAAGTTAAAGAAAACACCTTTACTTGTTCCTCCACGCATATAAGTGGCTGGAATTTTAATTTGCGGTGTTGAACTCATAGCTCATTCCTTCTCTTTTAATATTTGTTATCAATCGTGATTTTTAGTTCAACACAGTATAAATGATTTTTTATGTGAACATGAGCACTTAACACTATGGTATGAATTTCCATCAATTACGATAGATTAAATTTAATTCACTCTCACACAAATAAATTTTAATAAAATTAAATGATTGATTAAAAAATAATTAAATCATTTTTCTATAATAATTTTATTTTATTAAAATCATAAAAAACATTCATGAACGCTGACGTACTAGGCTAATGCAATTTGATCTATTACAATCTTGTAACTTATTTCAATCGTCGGGCTGAATACTTTGAATAACAAGTCTTCACAACTTCAGCGTGGCTTAAAGAATCGTCATATCCAATTAATCGCTATGGGTGGTGCAATTGGTACAGGCTTATTTTTAGGTTCCGCACACGTGATCCAATCTGCCGGCCCATCTATTATTTTGGGTTATGCAATTGGTGGTTTAATCGCTTTTTTAATTATGCGCCAATTAGGCGAAATGATTGTTCATGAACCTGTTGCAGGATCATTTAGTCATTTTGCAAATAAATATTGGGGTAAGTTTCCTGGATTCCTAGCAGGTTGGAACTATTGGATTCTTTATATTTTGGTCGCGATGACCGAATTAACAGCTGTTGCAAAATATATTAACTATTGGTGGCCTCACATTCCTGCTTGGTCATCAGTTCTTTTCTTCTTTATTATCATCACTTTAGTAAACCTCTGTAATGTTAAATTTTATGGAGAATCAGAGTTTTGGCTGTCTATTATTAAAGTAGCAGCTGTAGTTTCGATGATTATCTTCGGTCTATTTCTGTTGTTTACAGCAGGATCTGACTCTACTGCATCCTTCAGTAATCTTTGGACTCATGGTGGTTTCTTCCCTCATGGTTTTGAAGGTTTATTCTTCATGTTGGCCTTCCTGATGTTTGCCTTTGGTGGTATTGAACTGATTGGTATGGCGGCAGCTGAAGCTGAAAATCCTGAGAAAACGATTCCTAAAGCAATCAATCAAGTTGTTTTCCGTATTCTGATTTTCTATGTTGGATCGCTTACGATTCTTCTTTCTTTGGTTCCGTGGAATCAATTACAACTTGGTGGTCTAGATAAAAGTCCATTCGTAATGATCTTCAGTCAACTGGGTATTGATTGGGCTGCTCACCTTCTCAACTTTATTATTTTGACTGCTGCACTATCGGTATATAACAGTGGAATGTATGCGAATAGCCGTATGCTTTTTGGTTTAGCAAAACAAGGGAATGCACCTAAAATTTTTGAAAAAACCAATAAACAAGGCGTACCTGTTCCAGCGGTATTGCTGTCTGCAGTGTTAATTTTCGGATGTGTTTTATTAAACTATTTCGCACCTGAAGATGCTTTAAGTAATTTAATTTACATTGTGGTTGGTGCTCTAGTACTTAACTGGGCAATGATTGCGTTGACTCACTTGAAATTTAAGCAAGCGATGAAACAGTCAAATTCGACTTCAAAATTTCCTGCATTATGGTCACCAGCGAGTAACTATTTAGTTCTTGGGTTTATTCTTGTTGTACTTTACATCATGTGGACTCAGGGCTTAAGCGGTGCTGTGATCATGATCCCAATCTGGATTATCCTGATGTTGGTATTGTTTAAATTACTTTATCGAAAATAGTAAGACGCATTAAAAAAAAGTTATTGCTGAGCAATAACTTTTTTTCAATAATTTATTTGATCAGATTTGTCTGCGTCCTTAGCTTAACTGGATAGAGCAGTTGCCTCCTAAGTGACCGGCGTGGGTTCGAGTCCCGCAGGGCGCACCATTTTTTAGATTAATACACTTATCAAACAAATTGACCCAAAATAAAAAAATAATGTCATTTCAGTCAAATTTTTGTTGCATCTCCTTACGTTTATGATATGTTGTTTATAGAGTAAAAAATAAACATTTTAGAATAAATCGTTTATTTATCAGCTCTTAAGGAAATAACTAAAACAATTCTATTAAATTAAAAATTCACATTATCTAAGGATAGATAACATGAAATTAAAAACCATCAGTGCATCTGTATTATTTGCTTTATTACCGATTTCTGGGGCTTATGCAGCCGCTATGGATCGCTCAGGTCAATCGATAGGAGCATTTTTACAACCAAATAACTACTTTGAAGCTGGTATCTCCATTATTGACCCTGATGTATCTGGAAAAAATCAATTGGGTCCAATTAGTGATATGGGTGATGATTATTATTTTCCAAGCGCAGCTTTGAAATTACAACTTAACGAAAATTTCTCTTTCGGTATTCTATACGATCAGCCATTTGGGGCATCTGCAACTTATACAGATGGTATGATTCCTGATGATGGAGCCTTAGGTAATCGGCCACTTGCAGGCACTAATGTAAAAGTTAATTCAAATAATATTACTGCTCTTTTCGGCTTTCAACCTAATGAACAATGGAACTTTTATGCAGGCGGTGTATATCAAGATGTGAGAGGCAACTTAACACTATCTAGTATTGGTTATAATTCAACTTTTAAACGTGATGAAGGCTACGGTTGGTTAGCAGGAGCAGCTTTTCAAATACCAGAAATTGCATTAAAAGTGTCTTTGACTTATAGATCTGAAATTGATCATGAGCTCGACACTACTGAAAATTCAAATTTAGTCGTTGGTGTAATTAACAATCAAGTTGCAACAATTGATGGACTAGTGGCATTAGCAAACGGGACACTTACATTTGAGCAAGTGGTAAGTTCTCTGCCTATTTCTGCAGAAGATAAAGCTCAAGCATTAGCAGCAAATAGTTTACGAAACAAACTACTTAATTCTGATTCAGAAAAAACTAAAATCTCCACACCTCAATCCGTTAATTTAGATTTCCAAACTGGCATTATGGCCAATACAGTTGCTTTTGCAAATGTACGATGGGTCGAATGGGGTGGCTATGGTATAGATATTGATAAATTTGGAAGTATTACCCAATTATTATCAGGTCAACGACAAAATATTATCGATTATGATAAAGATCAATGGTCTGCCACAGTTGGTGTTGGGCGAAAAATTAATGAAAAATGGGGTGGTGCTATTTCTGCCGGCTGGGATTCAGGTGCTGGTAATCCTGTAACTGCACTTGGTCCAACTGAAGGTTATTGGAATGTCGGATTAAGTGCACAGTTTAGTCCTACTCCAGCAACTTTTATCGGTGGAGGCGTCAAATATTTTTGGTTAGGAGATGCTGAAGCTCGTTCTGTTGGCAAATATGTCGGTAATTTTGAAGATAACAATGCTTGGGCATATGGTTTAAAAATGGGTTATCGTTTCTAAACTCTATTCATTTTTTGAAGAGCACTTAAGTGCTCTTTTTTATTTAATCATGAATGACATTGACTGACTGTATAGTTCATTTACGTATTAACAATAAGATAGTGTCATTCAAAATTAAATAACTAATTAATTCAATCATTTATATAAAAATAAAATTCCTATTATTTTTATCAGAATTAAAATTCAATTATAAATTTATTTTCTTAGAGTATTTACTCTGATTCTTAATGTGTTATTTTGTGAACATAAGATTTAGGATCAGTTTAAGATAACTAATCCTCAATTCAATTGGAAAATACAAAATAATTCATTGAAGAAGATCAGGGAAAATTCAAGTGAAATTAACAAAATTATCAGCTGCTGTATTATTCGGTTTAGCATCATCAGGCACTTTTGCTGCTGCATTAGATCGTTCTGGACAATCTATTTCATCATTCCTTCAACCAGGAAATTACTTCGAAGCTGGCATCTCAATTTTAGATCCATCTGTCTCTGGTAAAGACTTATCTGGTAATTACACTGGTGATATGGCTGGTGATTACTACTTCCCTACCGCAGCATTAAAAATACAAGCGACTGATAATATTTCAGTGGGTCTTTTATATGATCAACCTTTTGGTGCAGATGCTGAATACACAGGAACAAATAATTTTGTCGCTAGCCCAGCCGATGGTGTATTACCTGGAACTGCTTTGACAAATGGATTACCAGTAGTGACTGCTAATCCAACAGGAAGCTTTAATGGTATACCTGTAATCACAGATCCGTCTACTGGATTACCAGTTGCAATCGGTTTAGGAACTCAAATAACTGGAAACACATCTGTCGAAGTTGATACTCAAAACTTATCACTAATTTTAGGCTACCAACCTACAGAAAATTTTAACTTTTATGGTGGTGCAGTCTATCAAACAGTTAAAGGTAACGTAAAACTTCGTGGTTCAGCATATAGCTTATTTAATGGTTATGATGCTGATATTCCTGAAGACAATGCCTTTGGATGGTTAGCTGGCGCAGCATATCAAATTCCTGAGATTGCGCTTAAAGCATCGATTACTTATCGTTCCGAAATTGATCATAAAGTCAATGTTAATGAAAGTATTCCTCTCATTGCGCCTCTAGGTTCTTTACTTGTGGCTTCTGGAGCATTACCAGGTTCAGCTTTGGCAGGTCTTAATTCATCTGGTGAAACTAAAATCACTACACCACAATCTGTAAATTTAGATTTACAATCTGGCATTATGGCTAACACGGTTGCTTTCGCTAATATCCGTTGGGTAGACTGGTCAAGTTTCTCTATACGCCCTCATAAATTTGGTCAATTATCAGAGCTTGCTGGTGGATTATTACCATCTTTAGGCAAACCTAATGGATTTAACCTAGTTGATTATTCTAAAGATCAATGGTCTGTAACAACAGGTGTAGGTCGTAAATTTAACGAGCAATGGGCTGGTAATGTTTCAGTTGGATGGGATTCAGGTGCAGGCAATCCTGTAACGACACTTGGACCAACAGAAGGTTATTGGAACGTAGGTTTAGGTCTTCAATATAGCCCTACTCCAGCTACGTTTATTGCAGGTGGTGTTAAATACTTCTGGTTAGGTGATGCTGATGCTCAGACAGGTGCACATAGCGCAGCAGGAAAGTTTGAAGACAATGACGCTTTAGCTTATGGTCTTAAAATCGGCTATAAATTCTAATCATTAGTCAATAAAAAAAGACCACTTGATTGTGGTCTTTTTTTATTTTTATACAAGTATAAATTAATTGCCTGTTATATCATCATTTAAAATAAGAAAACGGCTCAAACTACAATTCCTTTTTTGCTCAATAATATTTTTTAAAAACATGGACATAATTATTTAATCTCATAACTTGATATTTAAGCCACATAAATTTGATTATATTTCAAACATTTCCGAGTATTTACTCTTTTTTTATTTATGTTATTTTTCATGCAATTTTTTCGCCATATGCATTCATGGATGAACATCATGAAATTTAAAGCACTTTCATACTCAGTCTTATTATCTACGCTCCCTTTAACTTCAATTTACGCCGCAGGATTAGATCGTTCAGGTCAGTCGATTTCAGCATTTCTCCAATCAGGTAATTATGCAGAAGCTGGCATTTCTGTTTTAGATCCCACCGTTAAAGGTTCTTCCACAGTGATTAATAAAATCACTGGTCAGGATTTAACAGGTGAAAAAATTACCGATATGGGCAGTGATTATTATTTTGTAAACACTGCTCTTAAACTACAGATTACTGACCAAGTTTCTTTAGGATTAATTTACGATCAGCCTTTTGGTGCAGATGCATTATACGATGCTAAAAATCAATCATTTGGCAATAGTTTAAGTGGTACATCAGTTGAAGTTAAGACACAAAATTTAACTGCACTCATTGGCTATCAACCCACTGAAAATTGGAATTTTTATGCTGGTCCAGTATGGCAAACAGTTGAAGCTGATATCAATTTAAAAGGTAGTGCATACCAAGTCTTAAATGGCTATAACATCCATGTAGACCAAAAAGAAGCCTACGGCTGGATTGCAGGTACTGCATACCAAATTCCAAAAATTGCATTAAAAGCATCTATCACTTATCGCTCTGAGATTAAACACAAAGCTCAGTCGAATGAAACCTCGCTCCTTCCACTTTACGCCGATGCATTAAAAAAGCCTGAGTTTAATAGATTAGATAAGATCGCTGCAGTAACTGAAGCAGTTACTCCACAATCTGTAAATATTGATTTACAGTCTGGAATTGCAACAAACACTTTGGCGTTTGCTAACCTGCGTTGGGTTCATTGGGATCAATTTACGGTTACACCTAAATTACTTGGATTAGTTGGACAGGACCTCATTTCGTATTCCGATGATCAGTACTCTGCAACCTTAGGTGTTGCACATAAATTTAATGATCAATGGGCAGCAACCACAACTGTAGGCTATGACTCTGGAGCTGGAAACCCTGTAACCACTTTAGGTCCAACTGAAGGTTATTGGAGTGTAGGCTTAGGTGGTCAATTCAACCCATCACAGCAAAGCTTTATTCAAGCTGGTGTTAAATATTTCTGGTTAGGCGATGCAACTGCACAAACGGGTGGCATAAATGTTGGAGAATTCAGCAACAATTATGCATTAGGTTATGGCATGAAAATCGGGTATCGATTCTAACAATTATTATAAGAAAAGGACGCTAAAGCGTCCTTTTTTCAAAGTAATAACTTAGGCTGGAATATCACGTACAGAAGCGTTGCGGATCGCTTCTTTCAATGCAGCATAACCATTAATCGCAGGAAATTGTGGGAATTCTGCAATTACATTATCCGGCGCATCAAATAAGAAACCTTGATCTGCTTCACCGAGCATCGTAGTATCGTTATACGAGTCGCCTGCAGCAATTACACGGAAATTTAAACCGTGTAAAGCTTGCACTGCTTTACGTTTTTGATCAGGTTGACGTAGTTTATAATTTGTAATCATACCATTTTCGTCAGTTTCTAATTTGTGACAGAAAATCGTAGGCCAACCTAACTGCTTCATCAATGGATGAGCAAATTCATAGAATGTGTCAGATAAAATGATGAGTTGGAAATGAGTACGTACCCACTCGACAAACTCCTTAGCGCCTTCAAACGGTCCCATATCTGCAATAACAGCTTGAATGTCATTTAAACCTAAACCATGCTGTTTAAGAATATTTAAACGCTGAGTCATGAGCACATCGTAGTCTGGAATATCTCGAGTTGTTGCTTCAAGCTCTTTAATTCCTGTTTTTTTTGCAAAATTAATCCAAATTTCAGGAACCAAAACGCCTTCAAGATCTAGACAAACGATTTCCATGATACTGCCCTCAGCATTAATAAAATTTGCAATATCATAGCCGAAGATTGTTGAATATCGATGTAATTTTTTAAATCTATTTTATTCATAAGTATTTATTTTTATTTCATAAGATAAATCTCTGAATTCAACTAAAATATACATCAAATATTTTAATATAGGACTTGTTGTTTCCAAGCCTATATCGCCAGGATTCTCATGACTACCATTCCAAGCATAGATTTAATTGATGCACTTGCATCAGAGTATGAAGATAAATCCCCTTCTGAAATTATAGCCTTAGCTTTAAATCAAACAGGTGAAATTGCCATTTCATTTTCAGGTGCTGAAGATGTTGTATTGATTGATATGGCTGCCAATTTAGGTAAACCTTTTCGCGTGTTTAGTCTTGATACAGGTCGCTTGCATTCAGAAACTTATCAATTTATTGAGACTGTTCGTAAACACTATAATATCAACATTGAAATATGTTTCCCAGAAGCTGAAGCAGTTCAGAATCTGGTCAATGAAAAAGGACTGTTTAGCTTTTATCAAGATGATCATAAAGAGTGTTGTGGTATCCGTAAGGTTCAACCTCTTCGTAAAAAGTTAGCAACACTTGATGGTTGGATCACGGGTCAACGTAAAGATCAAAGTCCAGGAACACGTACTGAAATTCCAGTGATTCAAGCTGATCTAGGTTTTTCAGGTGAAGGGAAACAACTCATTAAATACAACCCTTTGGCGAATTGGACGAGTGCTGACGTTTGGAATTATATTCGCATGATGGAAATTCCTTATAATCCATTGCATGAAAAAGGTTTTATTTCAATTGGATGTGAACCATGCACGCGTCCAGTACTTCCAAATCAGCACGAGCGTGAAGGTCGTTGGTGGTGGGAAGAAGCAACGCATAAAGAATGTGGTTTACATTCAGGTAATTTAAAAAAGTAAAAACTGTCTCACAAAGTTTTAAGCCACTGATTTAAAGTGGCTTTTTTGTACTGACCATTCATTAAAAAAATTTATGCCCCCTCCAACAAATACGTCTATACTGATCTCTTGGATTGATAATTCTAAAAAACGATTTTAGAAATTTGCAGTGAGGCAAACCTAGACTATGCGCCCATTACACCCGCTTGATTTTATTTTCTTATCTTTGGAAAAAAGACAACAGCCGATGCATGTTGGCGGATTATTTTTATTTGAAATTCCAGAAGATGCGCCACCAACCTTTATCCAAGACTTAGTGGCAGATATTCGTAACTCAAAATCTATTCCAATTCCTCCGTTTAATAATAAATTAAACGGACTGTTTTGGGACACAGACACCGAATTCGATCTTGATCATCACTTCAGACATATTGCTCTGCCACATCCTGGTCGTATTCGTGAGCTACTCACCTACATTTCCCAAGAGCACAGTTCATTAATTGATCGAGCTAAGCCATTATGGATGTGTCATATCATTGAGGGCATTGAAGGCAATCGTTTCGCCATGTATTTCAAAATACATCATGGGATGGTCGATGGTATTGCTGGCATGCGTTTGATTGAAAAATCACTCTCTCATGATCCAAATGCACGTAGTATCGTTCCACCATGGTGTGTTGAAGGTCCGCGTGCTAAGCGACTTAAAACACCTAAAGTAAGCCGTGCAAAACAAATCTTGTCTAATTTGAAAGGTCAAGTGCAGTCTACACCGGGTGTATTCAAAGTGCTGTCTGAAACTGTCTTTAAGGATATGGGACGTAATCCGGACTATGTATCTAGTTTTCAAGCCCCAAGTAGTATTCTGAATCAAAAAGTCAGCTCATCGCGTCGTTTCGCTGCTCAGTCATATGAGTTTAAGCGCCTCAACCATATTTCAAAATCACTGGGTGTGACCATTAACGATATTGTTCTCGCGATTTGCTCTGGTGCTTTGCGTGAATACTTAATCAGTCAAAGTGCTTTACCAGAGAAACCATTAATCGCTATGGTTCCTGTCTCAGTTCGTACGGATGATTCAGATATGTCAAATCGTATTACGATGATTCTGGCGAACTTAGCGACACATAAAGCCGATCCATTAGAACGACTCGATCTTATTCGTCGTAGCGTAATGAATGCGAAACAAAAATTCAAACGAATGACTTCAGATCAGATTCTCAACTATAGTGCCTTCGTATATGGTCCAGCCGGTTTAAATATCATCTCTGGTTTAGCACCTAAACGTCAGGCATTTAACCTCGTTATTTCTAACGTACCAGGGCCTAAAGAGCAGTTATACTGGAATGGTGCACGTTTGGACGCACTCTACCCTGCTTCTATCGTACTTGATGGTCAAGCGTTGAATATCACAATGACCAGTTATATGGATAAATTGGAAGTCGGTTTAACCGCATGTCGAAATGCTTTGCCTAAGATGCAAAACTTATTGACCCATTTAGAAGATGAGATTCAACGATTTGAAAAAATTGTGGGTCTACCTGAAGATGAAAAACCACAGATTATGAAAAAGACGACAAAGCGTGGTACGGCGAAGAAACAAGTAGTAGCGGATATAGAAGTTGCAAATGAAAAACCAGCTTAAGGCTGTATATTTCGATATTTACAATAAAATTAAGGGGCTTTAAAAAGGCCCCTTAATGTTTAATATTACGACACTGCTTGATTAATTGCTGACAGAGCGAAACGACCATCGCTTGTGTAACTCGAACTTCTTCACCTTGATCGTTGAGCATCAAGCAAGCGCTTTTGTTTGAATCCACAATTTGACGATGGCTACCCGCTAATTGTTCCGTTAAATTCATACCCACTTTGACCTCACTTTGCTAAGACAACATCGTTGTCTTTGGCTATTCGATTTGATTTCTTAAGTATTGAGAAATCGAGAACGAATGTAAAATCCCAGTTGTAACAAGTGTTTAACGATATTCTGTTACAATTTCAATTCAAAATGATATCGTATTGCTCTTGCGTGTATAAATTTTCGACTTGGAACTTAATGACACGTTTCACAAAATGCTCTAAATCAGAGACAGCCGCAGCTTCTACGGTTAATAATCGATCCACAACGGATGGATGCGCAACGACAGTAAAGTCAGTCTGAGACTCAAAATCTCGGGCATATCTTAATATCTCTCGAAAGATTTCGTAACAAACAGTCTCGGCACTTTTCACATAACCACGTCCCTGACACGTTGGACAAGACTCACATAACAAATGTTCAAGTGATTCACGCGTCCGTTTACGCGTCATTTCTACCAAGCCAAGCTCAGACACTTGGGTGATTTTAGTTTTTGCATGGTCACGTTCTAAGACTTTTTCAAATTGCTTAAGCACTTCATCACGGTGTGAGGCCTCTTGCATATCAATAAAGTCAATAATGATAATTCCACCTAAGTTGCGCAGTCTGAGTTGACGCACAATGACTTGTGTCGCTTCCATGTTGGTCTTAAAGACGGTGTCCTCAAGAGAGCGTCCACCTACATATGAGCCTGTATTGACGTCAATAGTGGTCATGGCTTCTGTCTGATCAATCATGAGATAACCACCAGACTTTAATGCAACACGTGTTTGCAGTGCTTTTTGAATATCTGTTTCAACATTGTATAAGTCGAATATCGGACACTCACCAGGATAATGTTTCAGACGATCAACCATATTTGGTACAAACTCAGCCACGAACTCTTGTAGCTTGCCAAACACCTCTCTTGAATCGACTTGAATTTTTACCGTATCTTCATTTGCCAGATCACGGATGATACGTTGAGGAAGTGGTAGCTCTTCAAAGATAAGTGATGGCACCACGACACTTTTTTGTTTACGCTGAATAAATTCCCAAAGTTTTGCCAAATACGCCATATCTTGCGCAATAGCGGCTTCTTCGATCCCCTCTGCTGCAGTTCGTACAATGACAGAGCCGGGTAACTTATGTTCAGCTTGAATACGCTCAATGATCGAACGTAAACGATCACGCTCTTCTTCTGATTCGATTCGCTGAGACACGCCAGTATGATGTCCATAAGGCATCATCACCAAATAGCGAGAAGGAATAGAAAGATCTGTACTTAGACGCGCACCTTTCGTGCCTAACATATCTTTCATCACCTGCACTGTCAGAATCTGACCCGGTTGCAGAAGATCAAATACATTTGGCGTCGGTTGATTACGAGGCCAAATCATGTCATTGATATGTAAAAAAGCAGTACGAGATAAGCCAATGTCTACAAATGCCGCTTGCATACCAGGCAATACACGGACCACTTTGGCTTTATAAATATTCCCGACTAAACCACGTTTAGCGTTGCGTTCAACAAATAATTCGTTGACCGTCCCATTTTCAACTAACGCCACCCGACACTCCATGGGGGTGACGTTAATCAACAACTCGTCAGACATAAAAAACACTCAAAACATTATAAAAATTTTTTAAAAGGTTAATTTAGTGCCTTAACCATTTTTCAATATTTGATTCAGTAACTGTGATGTTTCATGTAAAGGCAAACCCACCACATTGGTGTAGCTACCTTCGATACGAGGAACGAACTTTGCGGCGATTCCTTGTATTGCGTAAGCCCCTGCTTTTCCTACAGGTTCCCCAGTTGACCAATATTCTTCCATATCATGATGACTGAGTGATTGAAAATCAACCTTTGTGCTCACTACTGTACTTATTGTTTTATGTTGTGAAGCCACACAAAGGCCACTGAGAACTTCATGCTGACGCCCTGACAAGGATTGCCAAATTTCAAACGCATGTTGCTTCGAGTCAGGTTTGCCAATAATCTGTCCATCTAAACTGAGGCTTGTATCTGCGGCAATGACCACCGCATCTGTAAATTGTGCTAAAACAACCTGAGCTTTTTGTTCTGCCAAACGTCGAACATAATCATGCGCTTGCTCACCATCATGTACAGACTCATCGATTTCTGGACTAAAAATATCAAATTTAAGTCCAAGCTGTGCAAGCAGTTCTTTACGTCGAGGAGAGCTCGACGCCAGGATTAAATTCGCCATTTTCGAAGCAAATAATACAAGATGGGCCAAGTTAAAATACTGCTCATTAGTGGCTGCCAATGACGAGTAATCGAAAATTGCATATCGGAAATAATTTGCGCAAAAAGGACATAAATCAAATGTCCCAATATAGCAACACTAGCGATTGCCCAAGTATTTCCAAACGTCATTAAACGGCGTTCACGCACAAACCAACGAATGGCAAATGTTAGTAAAACGAAGCTTAACGCATGTAATCCAAGGGGTGCATCAAGCAGTAAATCGGTAAATAATCCGACTGCAAAAGCAAACCAAACGCCACACCATGTCGGTTGAAGCAAGATCCAATACACCGTAATCATCAACATGATCAGCGGTCGCCATCCTGCCAATGTATAAGACAGAGGATACACCACCAAAACTGAACCAATAATGATTGAAAGCACGATGATCCATAGTGGATCACGTGTTTTAACTGATGATATTTTTTTAGCGCTGAGCATGAGGTTGCTCCATGGCTAACGAGTCTGAGAACAGTACCACCACATGGTGTCCACCTGCTAACTGAGCTGCAGGTTTCACGTCTATCTGCGCAAACTCACCGGTATTTTCACGCTTAACTTTGGATACTGTTCCGACCAAATAACCCGCAGGAAAATGTTGTCCTAAACCTGAACTATACACCTTGTCCCCGACTTTGACGTTAGCGCTGGTCGGTACATATTCCATTTTCAGACGACCTAAATCACCAGTGCCTGACACAATGGCACGCATGCCAGAGTTTTCAAGACGTACAGATAAGGAGTGTTCTTTATCAGACAATAACATGACACGGCTACTGTGCGGATAAACATTGATGATCTGCCCCATGATACCGTTATCATCCAACACCGTTTGCCCGACACGCAGTTGGCTGGCAGCGCCACGGTTAATGATAATGATATGACGTAACGGATCAGCATCTGTGCCGATCACCTCAGAGATTTCCATACGACCGTCAATGATCAAAGGCGTATCCAATAATCCACGTAAGCGCGTATTTTCAGCGGAGAGTTCTGAGAGTTTTTGAAGGCGAACCTGAGCCTGAAGCAGCTCTGCCTGCATCGCAGTATTCTCACGACGCAATTGCGCTTCAGACTTGGTTTGTTGACTGAGCCATTCTTTCGATAAAACGGGATAACTTGCAATGGCATAAATGGGATTGTATGCCGCGTACAAGACATCTCTTGCTGGTTGAATCAAGTGTGGAGCACGCCAATTAAACATTAACACGAACAAACACACGATGACTGCAATGATGAAAGAGCGAAAAGATGGCGGTTGTCTTGAAAACAGATTCGGTTGCACCGCCTCGTCCTTAAATTAAATTACAGAAAATTAACCAACAAACAGCATGTCATGGTTCGGATTGTCAAAGAGTTCTAAGACTTTACCACCACCACGTGTTACGCAAGAAAGCGGATCTTCAGCAACTACTACTGGCAAACCTGTTTCTTGCGATAATAACTTGTCTAAGTTACGTAATAACGCACCACCACCAGTCAATACAATACCGCGCTCCGCGATATCTGATGACAACTCAGGAGGTGTTTGTTCAAGCGCAGATTTCACTGCAGAGACAATGCTTTGCAATGGATCAGTGATTGCTTGAGTAATTTCATCAGAAGTCACCGTAATTGCGCGCGGAACGCCTTCCGCCAAGTTACGACCACGAACTTCGATTTCTAGCACTTTGCCATCTTCATCCGGAAGTGCCATACCCACTTCTTTTTTGATGGTTTCAGCTGTCGTTTCACCAATGACGCAACCGTGTGCTTTACGAACATAATGAATAATTTGTTCGTCAAATACATCACCACCAATGCGTAATGAGTCTGCATAGACACAACCTTGCAATGAAATGATTGCAATTTCAGTTGTACCACCACCCACGTCTACGACCATCGAACCACACGCTTGCTCAACTGGCATGCCTGCACCAATCGCTGCTGCCATTGGTTCTTCGATTAAACGTACATCACGTGCACCTGCATTGAATACAGCCTCACGAATCGCACGACGCTCAACCAAAGTTGATTTACATGGCACACACACCACAACACGCGGCGCTGGTGGGAAAAGACGCTTTTCATGCACTTTACCAATAAATTGGTTTAACATGGTCTCAGTGACTTCGAAATCCGCAATCACGCCATCTTTCATTGGACGAATTGCAGAAATATTCGCAGGGGTACGACCAAGCATTTGCTTAGCATCCAAGCCAACAGCGGCAACTATTTTTTGTGAACCACTGTGACGAATTGCCACAACAGTCGGTTCATTTAATATAATGCCCCGTCCTGGCGCATAAATTAGTGTATTAGCGGTGCCTAAATCTATGGCTAGATCTGGCGAAAACAAGCCAATTAGTCGTTTTAGAATCACGGGTCGTTCTCAGTTCAACGTTATATAGACGTAAGATGGCAACTTTAACTAAATGTGATGCTTTGGACAAGTCAATCGCTTATTATAACGCATGATATTTTGAATATTTTTATTACTGATTAGGTGAGACAGCATGTCAGCATCAGATGCTCAGCAATCTGCAGATTTAAATGCACAAACCGTTTCAAGCATTGCACACTTAGCACGCTTGTCTTTGGATGACACTCAATCTGCTGAATATGCTCAAAGTTTGAATAAAATTTTAGGAATGATGGAAACCTTGAAAGGCATTGATACCGAAGGTGTTGAGCCACTAAAGAGTCCATTTGACCATCCGCAGCCATTACGTGAAGACGCTGTGTCTGAACAAAACCATCGTGATGACTATCAAGCCGTTGCACCAGCTGTGCAAGACGGTTTGTATCTTGTTCCACGTGTAATTGAATAATTGTTCAGTTTTGCCCTATTTAAATTTTAGTTAAGAATTTTTCTCATGACAGATTTACATCGCTTATCGGTTCGTGAACTTATCGATGGTTTAGCAACCGCTAAATTCTCTTCACGTGAATTGACGCAACACTATTTAAACCGTATTGAAAAAATTGATGCGCAAGTCAAATCTTATGTCACTGTGACTGCTGAACAAGCATTGGCTCAAGCTGATGCAGCTGATGCAGCGATCAAAGCAGGTACAGCGACCACTTTGACTGGTTTACCTATTGCACATAAAGATATTTTCTGTACGCAAGGCATTAAAACCACGGCCGGTTCTAAAATGCTAGACAACTTTATCTCTCCGTACGACGCAACCGTTGTAGCGAAAGGTAAAGCTGCGGGCCTAGTGACTTTAGGTAAAGTGAACATGGACGAATTTGCCATGGGCTCTACATCAGAGTCATCTTACTTTGGTGCAACGGCGAACCCTTGGGCACTTGACCGTGTTCCTGGTGGTTCTTCAGGTGGTTCGGCTGCGGCAGTTGCAGCTGACCTTGCACCGTTTGCGACTGGTACAGATACAGGCGGTTCAATCCGTCAACCTGCATCTTTCTGTGGTCTTACAGGCTTAAAACCAACCTATGGTCGTGTATCACGTTTCGGTATGATTGCTTATGCATCATCACTTGACCAAGGTGGTCCAATGGCACGTTCGGCAGAAGACTGTGCGTACCTTATGAACGTGATGGCAGGCCATGATGCAAAAGATTCAACATCTGTACAAAAAGATGCTGATGACTACGTTGCAAACTTGAACGGCACATCTGTAAAAGGATTACGCATTGGTATTCCTAAACAGTACTTTAATGTTGAAGGTTTAGCTGCTGACGTTAAAGCACGTGTTGAAGAATCTCTAAAAAAATTGGAAGAAATGGGCGCAACGCTTGTTGAAATTGACCTCAACATGACTGAAGCTTATGTTCCAACCTATTACCTGATTGCCCCTGCTGAAGCATCTTCTAACTTGTCACGTTTTGACGGCGTACGTTATGGCTACCGCTGTGAAGATCCAAAAGACATCATGGATTTGTACAAACGTTCTCGTTCTGAAGGTTTTGGTGCTGAAGTTCAACGCCGTATTTTGATTGGTACTTATGCGCTGTCTGCAGGTTATTACGATGCGTACTACGTCAAAGCACAAAAAGTACGTCGTTTAATCCAACAAGATTTCTTAAAAGCATTCGAGTCTGTTGACGTGATTGCTGCGCCTTCTGCGCCGACAACGGCGTATAAGATTGGTGCAAACCTTTCTCCAGTTGAAATGTACTTGGGCGATATCTATACCATCGCGGTCAACCTTGCAGGTCTTCCTGCGATTAACGCGCCTGTTGGTTTTGATCAAAATAATTTACCTGTTGGCTTACAGTTGATTGGTAACTACTGGTCAGAATCTCAATTGTTGTCTGTGGTGCACCAATACCAACAAGCAACTGATTGGCACACCAAACGCGCTGCAATTGCTGAGGAGAATGTATAATGGCGAAGAACAATGCAAAACCTAAGTCAAATTTGATTGATGGTTGGGAAGTCGTTATTGGTATCGAAATCCATACTCAACTTGCGACTAAATCTAAAATCTTCTCAGGTTCTTCAACTGAATTTGGTCAAGACCCAAATACACAAGCGAGCCTTGTTGATTTGGCAATGCCGGGCGTACTGCCTGTATTGAACAAAGAAGTGGTTGATCTTGCGATTCGCTTTGGTTTGGGTATCGATGCGTACATCGACCAAGCGTCAGTATTTGCACGTAAAAACTATTTCTACCCTGACTCTCCAAAAGGCTACCAAATCAGCCAAATGGACAACCCGATTGTGGGCTTGGGTCATATCGACATCCAACTTGAAGATGGCACAGTTAAACGCATTGGCGTGACACGTGCGCACCTTGAGGAAGATGCAGGTAAATCGATCCATGACCAATTTGAAGGCATGTCAGGTATCGACTTAAACCGTGCAGGTACGCCATTGCTTGAAATCGTATCTGAACCAGATATGCGTTCGGTTGAAGAAGCAGTTGCCTACATTAAAGCGATTCACACGCTTGTACGTTGGTTAGGTATTTCTGACGGCAACATGGCAGAAGGTTCATTCCGTGCCGACTGTAACGTATCACTGCGTCGTCCGGGTCAACCATTCGGTACACGTTGTGAATTGAAAAACTTAAACTCATTCCGTTTCATTGAACAAGCGATCAATGTTGAAATTGAACGTCAAATGGAAATCCTGGAATGGGATGGCACCATCGACCAAGAAACTCGTTTGTTCGACCCTGTGAAGATGGAAACACGTTCAATGCGTTCTAAAGAAGAAGCGAACGATTACCGCTACTTCCCTGATCCTGACTTGTTGCCTGTTATCATTGCAGATGAACAAATTGAAGCGATTAAAGCGACTATGCCTGAGCTTCCTGCTGCACGTCGTGCACGTTTCGTAGCAGACTTTGGTGTAACTGAGTACGATGCTCACGTATTGACGCTAACTCGTGAAATGTCAGAGTTTTATGAAGAAGTCGTAAAAGCTGCGGGCGGTGCTGCACAAGGTAAGATTGCTGCAAACTGGGTGATGGGTGAATTCTCAGGTGCTTTAAACAAAGCTGGCTTAGAATTATCTGACTCTCCTGTAACGGCTGAGAAACTTGGCAGTATGATTGCACGTATTGTGGACAACACCATTAACGGTAAGATCGCGAAACAAGTATTCGGCTTTATGTGGGAAGAAGGCAAAACTGCGGACGAGATTATCGCTGAAAAAGGCTTGAAACAGGAAACTGATACAGGCGCAATTGAAGCGATTATTAAAGAAGTGCTTGCTGCCAATGAGAAGATGGTTGAAGAGTATAAATCTGGTAAAGAGAAAGCTTTCAACGGTCTTGTGGGTCAAGTAATGAAAGCAGCGAAAGGTAAAGCCAACCCTGCGCAAGTGAATGAATTGATGAAGAAGTTGATTGGTTAAGGCTAATCATTCTTAAAAAGAAAACCCGCTTTAGAGCGGGTTTTTTTAAACGTAATATTGATAAATACCATAAGCTAGAACGGCAAATCATCATCATTATGCTTAATAATATCTAAAATCAATGAATTATATTTTTTTGCATAATTAATTGATATTTTATCGTTAAAATTTATGTAAAATCTTTCTTTTTCAAAAGAATAACTTGCTTCAGAAATTAAAGGAATTCTACTTTCAATCATATTAAGTATAGTGGCTAACTTGTCAGAGTATTGCAGTTTATAATCAATAATTAAATTATCAGTACTTAGAATAGCATCACGATTATCTGAATTAATATGATTTAAGTTTTTAATTTGTGATTCCAAAATGGTCATTTTATTTAAAACTTTTTCGATGGCTTCACTTTCACCAATAGACTTGTTTTCAACCCTAGCTACTTCGAACTTTCCGAAATAGCTTAAAAATGATTGATAATCTTCTCGTTGAGATGCTTCATAAGTTTTTAAAATCTTTTTACTTAAATCATCAATAAACTTTTCAACTGTACTATGTCTTAAATCTTTTCTGTAAGGCTCGTGCTGAATATTCCCTGTATCAAATGAATAGTCTGTTTTATCATCCTTGACAATCACAACAGGCTTGTTAAATGCTAATCGCATTCCCAATTCAAACATTACATTTGCATTTTTATTACTTACATCACAAACAATAATTGCATCGTTGTAAATATTATTAATGATTGAGCCATGAATAACTGTGCTTTCCTCTGAATCGCTTACGATACGAGGAATAAAACCTGCTTTCTCAATGGCTTTATGTAATATATGGCGTACATCAGACCAATGATCAGCGGTGTACTCAGTAGACATTGCTGCGATTGGCATAATGATGCCACAGGTCTGTTTAGTAGCTTTCTGATCTTTTAAAGATATTTCTTCCCCATTTTGAAGATCAATTTTTTTATTCATACTATTAACCAAAAATATTTTCTTAAAATAATATCTAAATTACTAATAATTAACTAGTTAATTATATTTTTATTACCCTCGCCCAAACCATCTCCCACAGGGAGAGGGAGCGACATCTGATTGAATATCGATGAAAGTTTCGCAATGAAGTTCCCTCTCCTTTCTTAAAGGAGAGGGCTAGGGAGAGGTTTTATTAATTTATTAAGCAAGATTTAAAGCATTGCTTTTAAATCGAAGCGCAAGTGATGAGAATCCTCAAAATATATTTTGAGTTCGCAAGGGAGAGGTAAAACAAAAAATAAAAGAAAACACTGTCCTATTTTTAGTCCTTCAAAGCATTTACACCCCCTGCCTATAATCAATCCATACATTGATCACTAGGCACATAAAAATGAACAGTACAATTCTCCTTGCACAAAGCTACGGACAACCCGAAGTCCTTGAGTTTACAGACTACACACTCCCACCATTAAACCCTGACATGGCACGCATCCAAGTCAAAGCCGCAGGGATTAACCCCATTGATGCACGTCGCATGACAGGTGAATTCAAACATGCACAACTTCCACAAACCTTTGGAACTGAATTTGCTGGAGTAATCGTAGAAGTACCTGAAAACAGTGTATGGAAAGTCGGTGACGAAGTGTTGGGTTCTGGTGGAGCATTTACCCATGCCACAGTGATAGACGTTCCTCTCGCCAATTTAGTCGCAAAACCAAAAAATCTAGAATGGTCGATTGCAGGCTCGATTGCAGGAGCAGCTCAAACTGCCATGACCATTTTAGATGAAATTGGTCCAATGCAATGTTTATTGGTACACGGAGGATCAGGTGGTGTGGGTTCGATCACCATTCAATTGGCAGTGAGTCGCGGCATTACCGTCGTAGCAACGTCATCAGCAAAAAACCAAGACTATATCCGCAGTTTAGGGGCGATTCCTGTCGTGTACGGCGAAGGATTGATTGAGCGTCTGAAACAAGCCCATCCAGATCAATTTGATGCTTCAATTGATATGGCAGGCAACGAAGATGCCACTCAAGCCTCATTGGCTACAGTGAAAAATGGCGGATTTATGGGTACGATTGCAGGACGCAAACTGTCATCCGCTAAAATTCAAGCGGTCTGGGTTAAACGTAATGTTTCCAATTTAAAACATGTGGTCGAAGGCGTTGCAAATAACACCTTCAATTGGACAGTCAGTCGTGAATATCCTTTTACTGAAGCACAGCAAGCCTACCGAGACATTTTAGAGGGTCATACGCAAGGTAAAAGTGTACTGTTATTCAAATAATTTCTGTGCGTACAATGTGAAAAGGCAGGATAACATCCTGCCTTTTTTCTAGTTTGAATTATGATGTTGAGTAACGCCACCCTACATTCATCAATCGCTAAATTATGTATATTCTTACGATTTATTTAAATCAGAGATTAACGAGTGATCCCAAGCTTATTCCAAATATCAGGGGTAAGGAATGTTGTCACCAATTTATTTAAATCAATATAACGCACCACCCCTTTCAGCTGATTATTCACTTCAGGGTTTTTGATGATTTCTTCCCCTGCACTACGACCCAATGCTTGGAAACTTTCACCAACAGCTTGAATACCCTCAGCTTGAATCACCGCTTTAGTCTGTGTTGAACATTGCTCTACGATCACACGTTGCAAGACTTGCGCTAACTTTTGATCCAATGCAGTACGTTGCTCAGCACTGACATTACTAAAGCCTTTTAAATCAGGATGAGTAGACAGTGCTGAATATGTCCACTGTAGTACTGTCGTTTTATCAGCAGCGGTCGTCGACTTGACCAAACAATCACTCAATTGATCTACAGCTGCTCCCGCATTCGAAAATGTCGATACGCCCATGATCAAAGCCGATGCACACAGTGTACGTAAAGCAGTTTTATTCATTTTTAATGTCATCACTTAAACTCAATTTTCATCGTTGTCATTATGTTTTTGTTGTATCACATCCTGAACGCATTTCCCTACAGATACACTGTAAAACAAGTAAGCACATGAAAATTTAGGTAGTAAATTTGCTAAATCATGCACATGAATGATCATATATTGACAATAAAGCTTCAAAACCAGTGGGAATGACGTCAAATTCAAACTATCAATTTTTTAAATAGTTTTTACCAAAAAATATAAATTGGATAAGTATTTAAAAATCAGTAATGATCTTATTCAGGGCAAACAACTCGGAATTGAATCATGGAAAGAAGAATTAAGATTGCGCTCATTGGTGGTGGTATTGCTGGATTAGCTTTAATGACCAACCTGGTAAAAAATAAAAAATTTGATGTGCATTTATATGAGTCAGCAGCACAGTTTTCAGAAATTGGCGCAGGCATTTCATTTGGTGCCAATGCTGTTAAAGCAATTGAGCTTCTAGGCTTGGGTGAAGAATATCACGCCATTGCGGATACAGTTGCTGCGCCTTATCAAGATATCTGGTTCCAATGGCGTAATGGCTATACCGATGAATACCTATCGGCTTCAATCGCACCTCAAGTCGGTCAATCTTCAGTGCATCGTGCTGATTTTTTAGATGCACTTATTCCATTCGTTCCTTCACAAAATGCACATTTCAATAAACGTGTGCAATCTGTTGAAGCTTCGAGCGCTGGAGTTCGTTTAACATTCCAAGATGGTGAAGTGGTTGAAGCAGATTACGTGATTGGTTGTGATGGTATCCATTCTGTTGTGCGTGATCATGTATTGGCATCGCATCAACTTCCAAAGGTTGATCCTCAATTTTCAGGAACATGGGCTTATCGCGGCATTATCAAGTATTTAGATTTTAAACAGGTCATTGCAGAACTTGGACACGATCCTGAACTTGCAGATGTCCCACAAATGTTATTGGGGAAAGACAAACACATCTTAACTTTCCCTATTCGTAAAGGTGAAGAGATTAATATTGTTGCCTTTAAGTCAGATCGCAAGAATACAACTCTGCCAGAAGGGACTCCTTGGACACGACCAACAACCAAAAATGAAATGCTGGCTGATTTTGCGGATTGGAGTGAGAGCTGTCGCGCATTACTGAACTTGATTGAAAAACCTACCATCTGGGCACTTCATGAGATTGAGCCACTTAAGACCTATCAGAACAGCGAACACAATGTCATTTTGATTGGTGATGCAGCACATGCGATGTTGCCACACCAAGGAGCTGGTGCTGGTCAAGGTCTTGAAGATGCTTTAATTCTTTCTGCATTATTCAAACATCTGGAACATCACTCAGCGCAAATCTGCACTGAAGACCTTGCACAACTCTCTCATGTCTATGAGCAACTGCGCAAAGAGCGTGCCATCCGTGTACAAAACACGTCACGCGAATCTGGTGAGATTTACGAATTATATTCACCCCTATATCCAGACTTTGACAGTGTAGGTCAACATTTGGCACACCGTTTTGATTGGTTATGGCAACACGATTTAAAAAAAGACGTTGTACTCGCACAACAACGCTTAGGCCAAGCGATCGAGAAACATCTCGTGGCTGAAGCCATATAAATAAGCAAAAACATTAACAGGACTGTTATCAACCGATTCATTGACCAGGGAGGTCTCCATGAATACGTTAAATGCAAATGAAATTATTGATCATGCCAAACTTAAAGCCATTCACTGGCGAGTCATCTTACTCAGCGCATTGATTATTATTTTTGATGGCTATGACTTAGTCATCTACGGTGTGGCACTGCCTAAACTCATGCAAGAATGGGCAATCGATCCAATGACGGCGGGCTTCTTAGGAAGTCTTGCCCTCTTTGGCATGATGTTTGGAGCCATCATTTTTGGCAGTATGAGTGACAAACTTGAAAAATATGGCTTTAGCCGTAAAAAACTGATTGCAGTTTGTATTGTCATTTTTAGTGGTTTTACCGTGATGTGTGGCCTAGCGAGCAATCCTCAAGAGTTCGGAATCTATCGCTTTATTGCTGGCTTAGGTCTTGGTGGCGTGATGCCGAACGTTATTACACTAATGACAGAGTATGCGCCTAAGCGTTTACGCTCCACCTTAGTGTCATTGATGTTTAGTGGTTACGCTGTAGGCGGAATGTGTTCTGCCATTTTAGGCATGTGGCTAGTACCGCAATTTGGCTGGAAAATCATGTTTATGATTGCAGGTATTCCACTCATTCTATTGCCAATCATTTGGAAGTTATTGCCTGAATCCATCGATTACTTGGTTCGTCAAAATAAGCATAAAGAAGCTGCTCATATCTTAGAACAAATTGACACAAATCTAAGAATTCCTGCTGATATGCGCATTAGTCTGCATCAAGAAAACCAAGAGTCGTCTAAATCACCAGTAAAAGACTTATTTACTGAAAGTCGTGGTGTAACTACTGTTCTATTCTGGGCAAGTGTCTTTATGGCATTGGTATTGGTATACGCGCTTGGTAACTGGTTACCTAAACTGATGATGGAAGCAGGCTACAACCTCTCAACCAGTTTAGTATTCCTATTTGCACTCAATATTGGTGGTATGCTGGGTGCAATTTTTGGTGGTTTTTTTGCTGATAAATTCAGTTTACCTAAAGTTCTTTGTACCTTGTTTGTTAGCGGCGCAATTTCCCTATTCTTGTTAAGCTATAACTTACCAACCATGGTGCTTTACTTCTGTGTAGCAGTCGCAGGTGCAGCATCGATTGGCGGACAAATTTTATTATTGGCTTATATATCACAGTATTATTCATCTAACATACGTGCGACAGGTCTAGGTATGGCACTTGGCGTAGGTCGTTTAGGCGCGATCTTGGGTCCGATCTTATGTGGATGGTTACTTAGCCTTAATTTGCCAGTGCAATATAATTTCATTGCCTTATCTATCCCTTGTATGATTGCAGTGATCAGTGTGACTGCGATCCATCTGCGCAATAAAAAAATTGCAGGCGCAGCAAACGGCGTTAAAAACGTGGCTTATGAGTAGATGATTCATCAATAACATGTAAGTCATTAAAAATAAAAGAGAGAGTTAACTCTCTCTTTTTTTGTTACAGTGGTTATTCGATATAGCGACTGTCTCTAAATATTTACAAGGAATGTAAAGTTGATCGATTTAAGTCTGATTAAAGTTTTTATTATTATTTATCAAACTCAAAATATCAGTCATGCCGCAGAGCGTTTGAATCTCAGCCAACCTTCTGTCACCTATAATTTAAATCGACTGCGGAAAATGCTGAACGATCAGCTTTTTGTACGCGATAAGTTTGGTGTTAAACCCACTAAGCTTGCACAAAGTCTTTATCCAAGTTTCTACGAAGCGATTGTTAAAATTGATATGGCGATTGATTCTGCCAAGCATTTTGACCCGCTAACCTCTTCAAAAGTATTTCGTTTAGGCATTTCTGATTTAGGAGAAATTTGTTTACTTCCCTCGCTGATTGAATATTTAGAACAACATGCTCCCCATATCAAACTTGAAATTGAGGAAATTCACTCAGAAAAAGTAGAGGAATGGCTGGTTGAAGGCTTTTTAGATGTAGCCGTTTTTAATAGCAGTCACACCATTATGCCCAATATTGAATCTCGAAATTTGTTTGAGGAACGTTATGTCTGTATCGCTAAAAAAGAGCACCCTCGCATACAGCACAAACTCAGTATGGAAGACTATTTATCGGAAAAACATGTTGCGATCAAATCGAGTACTGGTCATATTGAAATTGATCAGCGTTTAAAAGAACTCGGTCATTCTCGTCAGATCATGCTTGAAGTCCCACATTTCAGTGTTTTGCAGAACGTGGTGAAACACTCAGAACTTCTGGTTACTTTGCCTTCGAGAGCCGCGAAAGTTTATCAGCAGCATACGGATATACAAATTTTTGAACTCCCTTTTGAGGTTCGCCCATTCAATGTCAGTGTTAACTGGTATAACCATAAGGATGACTTAGACGCACGTAAGTGGTTTTGTAAGATTCTAAAAAATATTTTTAGCACGCTCTAAGTTCCCACTCAGACATAAAAAGGCTCGTATATACGAGCCTTTTTTTAATAATTTAAATCCATGATGGACACTACTTATCCAAAATAGATTCAAATGCTTTTAGACGTTTACGGATAGAAAGTAGCTCAATAATCGTTTTCCATGAACTCACCAAGTATTGGAATGACTCACGAACACGATTGAATACGCCCATAATTTGTTGGATCAATCCCAGCGTCAACAGGCCTGCTGCAATCGCGGGGAACAACACAAATAACATATAGAGATTATCCAGTTGTCCATACCAACGTGCAAACAAGTTGAAATAGGCATAGTGGAAATATAATTTAAAATAGTTAGCACGAATATTCTTAAAAAGTTGTTTTAAGGTTGCAGGTTGTGCGCGATTTTCATGGTCTTCGCCGTACACCAACTCTTTACGATATGCCGCTTCCACTTTTTGATTATTAAATTCTAATCCTGGCAGTTTCATACCCACCACCATCAATAAGACAGTACCAAATACCGCCCATCCAATCGCAGCCCATACTAAAGAATATTGCAACTCACCAATAAATGGTAAAACAGGCACTTTCGCAGACAATGCAAATAATAAAGGAAGAAAGGCAATTAACATCAGTACTGCACGGACTAACTCAACCCCTAAATCCTCAACGATCGTTGCAAAACGCATGGTGTCTTCCTGTACACGTTGCGAAGCACCTTCGATATGACGCAATTTCTCCCAATGCTGAACATAGTATTCGTTCATTGCTGTACGCCATCTAAAAATATAGTGACTGGTAAAGAAAGCGCTGATGACGCCTGATGTCACTGAAATACTGGCCAAGCTGATAAAGGTCCATGATTCCGCATAGAGTTTATCCACCTCACCACCACCAGAATTTAAAATCTGTTGAATAGAATCCCAAAATGGTACATACCATGCATTCACAGCAACGCTGACTTGTACTGTTAACCAAATATTAAAAAGGATAAATGCAGATCCCCATACTGACCAACGCTGCCACGGATTGTCTGATTTTATTTTCCAAAACAGTGCAAATAAGGCGGTCGCCACCAAGAACCATAGATAGAACCACAAAAATTGCGGTGACCAAAAACGACTGATATTAATCGCAAGTTCAGCTTCTGCATAACCTTGAGGAAAACCTAAATATTCGCCCCATTGTTTTCCATCCGCAAAAAACCATAAAGCGATATTAATAAAAAACCATAAGACGACAGAGAAAAAAAACCACTTTGGGTTCGGAAAAAATGACTTAAACATTCAGCGCTTATATCCCTAATTTTGTTTGAATGAATTTTCTGAATAGTAATCCTAATTCTGCTGAGTCGGTGCGTTTTTTAGAAATTTTTTGTTATATCTATTACACGCTCAGCATTGTTGTAACATAAAAAAGCCCCGCAATGCAGGGCTTTTGATCGACTTTAATTAATCGCGAGTTTTTACATCGTACAATTCAATTTCAAAGATTAGATTAGAATTGGCTGGGATAATATTCCCCATTTTACGCTCACCATAAGCCAAATGTGCAGGCACAATAAGTTTACGCTTACCCCCAACTTTCATTCCAATAATACCTTGATCCCAACCTTTAATGACACGACCTGTACCAATCACAGTCTCAAAGTAATTACCACGGTCTAATGATGAATCAAACTTCGTACCATCTTCCAACCAACCAGTATAATGAGTGGTAATTAAAGCACCTTTTACAGCCTCTTTACCTTCACCTACCACCAAGTCAATAATTTCTAATTCAGCCGTCATGTGCTTACTCCAAATTTAATCGTTAAAATCTTAGTGGCTTACTGTAATTGAGTCCACTCAATCTCAGCTTGACCTTGATCTGAAATCAATGTCCACTCGCCATCCATCACATTCAATTGCAGTTGCATTGTACGTTCGCACAATGCTTGGATTTGTGCCGTTGTTTTTTCACTGAGTTGCCAGATTTGCACATTTTTCAATGTTTTCAATTTATTGTTGCGCTTATACCATTCATCCACTGATGATCCATAAGTGACCACCGCAACTTCTTTACAACGCGCACTCGCTTTTTTTACTTTATCTTCGTCTGGACTACCCACTTCAATCCATTTTTCCAACTGACCTGTTAAATCTTTCTGCCAAAGTGCTGGCTCATCAGTTTCAAATAAATCTTTGGTAAATTCTAAATGCTCATCTGCAAAACGAGCATATGCCAATACTCGAACCATCAAACGTTCAATCGTTTCCGACGGATGTAGAGCCATCGTTAACTGATAGTCACCATATTGATGAACATCCATATTGGCTATGTTTAAATCTGCTTTATAAATCGTCGCTTTTAACGCCATAAGGGGTATCCTCAAATTTGGTGCTAAGCATACCCGATTCAGCGCACATTGAGAAAATGCATTTCAATCCATCTGCATTCTTAAATGAATGGTCTAACGATTTTATTGATCATCGATTCGTGCCTTAAGAATTGATTGCTCTAAATGCTCCCAATCTAGATTCTGCTGGGTTATCACTTCAATCCGATTATCAATATTCTCTTCGCCTGATTTGTAATTGAATTGATTAGGATTGAAATTGAATGTCATCCAACCTTGGTTGGTATTGAAGATGCCTTTAATACGTACCCAGTGTTTTAACTCACAAAGGATGTCTAATAATTCATAAAAATCAAACTGCCAGCGTTTTGGAAGCTTCCACCCTGCTACAATATACCCTTGAGCCTGTTCGACGTAATGATACGGCAGTTGCTTTACGGCTGGCATTTCCTCATCAGCTTTGAACTGACGTTGAACCTTGAATAAAGGTTGAATTGAACGCTGAATTCCCACATAAGGATAATCAATTTGTTCTAAGCGAATATTACCTTGATCAGCTTCAAGCCAATGTGAAATATAAGCTAAATATTGTTGTTTTAAATCAAACAATTGTTTTCGATCCAGTGCATTCATGTCTGAAGCATGGGAGACAACCACGACTTGAGCCGCGTTTAACTGATCTTGATATAAGCTTTGCTTCATCCAATCTGGGTCATGTAAACGAGATCCATCAATCACGGTCACTACAGAACGCATCGCAACTAGATGTTGCCAATGTGGTTCAGTCAGTTGTTCCACCAACTGTGCAGGATGACCCAACCCTGTCGGCTCTATAAAGAGTCGATCTGGTTGAGATTCTTGTAATAACCGAGACAATGC
This sequence comes from Acinetobacter sp. YH12239, assembly GCF_013417635.1. Taxonomy (NCBI): domain Bacteria; kingdom Pseudomonadati; phylum Pseudomonadota; class Gammaproteobacteria; order Moraxellales; family Moraxellaceae; genus Acinetobacter; species Acinetobacter sp. YH12239. The sequence continues at coordinate 67,652 of NZ_VPDP01000004.1, forward strand.
AATTTGCATTGGCAATTGACTTGTACAACACAGACATCCACCCAATAGCTCTTTGATTTCATAGCCATCATTATTTGGCAATAACTGTTGATCAACGCCAATTTGACCAAACTCATTCATCAATACAGCCCATCGCTCATTTTTAGGTTTAAATTTGAGAAGTTGTTGTAAAAGCGTGGTTTTCCCTGCACCTAAAAAACCTGTAATGATATGTGTAGGCACTGACTGAGTTGCAAGTACTTTCAAAATGGATCTCTGAATTTGAAGAGGTGTACGGATTCTTGTCGGAATTTATCTAAAAAACAAGTCTAGGATAATTTTCCTCATAATTTATATGAATGCATGAATTCAAAAGACTAAATGATTGGAATTAAATAGGATAAGTGAACTGTTGAATCAAAATTGAAAATATGTAAATCTATTTCACAGATCATTACTCTGAATTTAATTCAAAACTTCAATTTTGATTTTCTAATCGAACCTTTTCAAATGTAAAACTACGTAAAAAAATTGCTGTTTTTTTCTTCACCATGACATATTTTTTGACAACTTTATAAGGCATATTGACTCTCATTGAGACAAAAAAACTACATTACACCTTGGTTTGTTAGTCGTGCGTTAACTATCGTGTTTCGCTTTGTTGCATTGATTGCCCAATTGAGCTTCTGGACTTAGGATGAATTTCGTTGACTCGCTAACCGTATTAGATGCGATTCAGCTTTTAACATTTTACGCGATGATCTAGATTTAATTTCATATTCGCTTCTCTCCTCGGAAAGCTTATGAGATTAAATTCTAATTTATTTTATTGAATAAGGATGCCACTCATGAATTTAGTTAAAACTTTATTAGCAACTACACTTGCCTTCACAGCTTTCTCAACATTTGCTGCAACAGAAGCAAAAGATGAAAAAAAACAGGAAGTGTTGATTTCTTCTCAAGAACAACCAGTGAATGCTGAAACTACTGCTGCTGGTCAACCAACAGCTGCTCAACCGGGTACAGAGGTTGCAGCTGAAGAAGGTACTGAAGCTCCTGTAGCTCAACCTGCTCAGTAATTAATCAAAAATAAATTGACTGAATTTTAGACCAAGTCTTCCCCCGATGGCTTGATCTGATTAAAAGTAGAGCTTTGCTACAGCTCTACTTTTTTTATGCCTGTTTTTTTGAATAATTCTCTAGAAATTACGATAAACACCTATACATAATTATTATAAAACGATATAAATGATAAATAAATCACATATTTTAACCAAAAAGCCAATTTAATTCTAAGCTCGTGACATGAAAATGAAGAAATTTCTTGGGATAGTTATACTCAGCCTATGGCTGGTTGCATGTTCCAAACCTTTACCAGAGGATAAACTGGATTATGTAGGACATTGGATTAGCGCGGACAGTCGTGTTCAATTGAATATTACTGCTAATGGTCGTATAGAATATAGTAACAATCAGCTCAGTAAAAAAACCGCCGTTTCAGCTCCAATTAAACAGTTTTCAGATACTGGATTTGAAACAGGTTTAGGTCCTATCAACACGAAATTTATTGTCACTCGTCAACCCTACAAGGATGCACAAGGCAACTGGTACATGATTGTCGATGGACATACCCTCGCCAAGCTACAAAATCCATAAAAAAAGACTTCACCATGTGAAGTCTTTTTTCTTAAACCGATTTCTTATATATGCTGCAAGAAGGATGATGATTTTCATTCAAACGAGCAATTTTACGATGCTCAGCAGCTTCAAAACGACAGCGTTTCCAGTCATTATCTAGGTTTAGCGGTGGAATTTGTTTTGGTTTCCCATTTTCATCCACAGCGACCATAGTGAAATAACAACTATTGGTATGTCGTACCGTACGTTTTTGAATATTTTGTGCTTCAACGCGTATACCAATTTCCATTGAGGTACGCCCCACATGATTCACACTGGCTAAAAAAGTCACCAACTCACCCACGTGGATTGGTTCTTTAAAGTTCACTTTATCAACAGATAAAGTTACAACATAAGAACCTGAATATCGACTTGCACACGCATAAGCAACTTGGTCAAGCAGCTTTAAAATTGTTCCACCATGTACATTACCTGAGAAATTCGCCATATCCGGCGTCATTAATACAGACATCGTTAATTCAGACTGATCATCTGCAAGCGGTAACGCTTGGTTAAATTCGGACATAAATATTAGAACTCAATCATGACAGGAGATTTAATACACTATTATAACTTTTTTCTTGATTATAAAATGTTTAAATCAGAAACAAACTCCAATAATTTCAAGGCTTGATAGCTTAAAAGTATCAGAGGAAATCGTTCACTCTCAGAAGCTATGATAAATTTGCTTAAAATTTATTCATCTTTGACTAAACGAAGCATCTCAGCAGAAATATTATCGTATTTTAACTTTAACGATGCTTGATTCTTGACTTGGATTTCATAGGTTTCATCATAGTTAATTCGTATTATTTCGAATGTAATATCTGAATTTGACGCTAAATAAACAATTTGACCAACTTGAAAAACTGACACACTACACCTTAAATTTATATTTCATCTTTATAAGGGTGAGATGAAGTACCACCCCTCGTTTTTATCATCCCAATATACCAATCATTCAATTTATAACAATGATTTTACTTATTTTTTTTATATATTTTATGAGACAATTAAGATCTGATTTAATTTAGCAATTTAAACAAACAGCTCTTTTACTATCATCATGGGCAGGATATTGATGAGCATCATATTGTCCTATCGTCCGATGACGTATCTGATCCAATAAACTAACTTTATTCAATGCCGCAGTCATGCCTGCTTGAATCGTATTTTCACGACCTTTAACATCAAAGATATGTGCTTTTTCTCTTAGATCTGGCTGTATCACAATATCTGCATTTTTAAGCTCGTTATACGCGATCTTATTTTGCATAATATTTATATTCTGATTAAACATCCCCCACACATTCGAGGTTTCTGTGTGCTCAGGCTGTGCCAAAATATCAACGGCAATCACAATATCTGCACCCAACTCTCTCGCCACATTGACTGGTACAGGGCTTACTAAACCACCATCAACATAATCCTTATCAGCAATTTTAGCTGGAATAAACATGCTTGGAATAGAGATAGAAGCTCTCACTGCTTGCCCAGTATTACCATAGTTAAATACTGTTAAATTTCCATTTTTTAACTCTGTTGCCACCACATACATTGGAATAGGAAGCTGTTCTAAGGGCATAAAGTCCACTTGTTTATTGACATAGTTCTCAACCTTAGCGCCATCAAAAAAGCCTTGAATACCAATGTTAAAATCACGTACATCATTGACTTGCATATTTAATGCAACTTCACGTAACGATTTTGCTGATTTTCCACTGGCATATATTGACCCGACTATACTCCCTGCGCTGGTACCAACAATAAAATCAGGCTTGATTCCACGTTGCTCTAAAACTTCAATGACACCAATGTGTGCATAACCTCGCGCTCCCCCACTCCCGAGCACCAATGCAATACTCGGAGCATCAGTTTTCTTATGCTTATTTTTAATGATATGAGATGAAGCATCCACCAAAGGTGTAGACACTGATTTAGAAAGCTGAGCTTTGGCTACAACCTGTTGACAGCCTTGTAAGCCAATCAAAGACAAGAGGGAAATCAGGAGTACAAACTTCTTCATTGCATCAGAAATTAAAAATCAAAACTGAATGAAAGCATATCATTGACAGGTCGTCTGTATGAATTTTTTATGACAAAAAAGCCCCAGATGAGGGGCTTTTTGTATGACACTTTCTTAAAAAATCTTCAGATTAAGCAAAGAATTTTAGAATCATCTGAATCACTGTTGCGTTGATTAAGTCAACAAAGAATGCGCCACATAAAGGTACAATTAAGAATGCTTTATGTGAAGGACCATACATATTTGTAATCGCCTGCATGTTTGCAACAGCTGTTGGTGTTGCTCCCATACCGAAACCACAGTGACCTGCTGCAAGAACTGCTGCATCGTAGTTTTTACCCATCACACGGAAAGTGACAAATGCTGCGTACAATGCCATAGTCAAGGTTTGAGCTGTTAAGATCACAACCAATGGGCCTGCAAGATCAGCCAATTGCCACAACTTAAGTGAAAGAAGTGCCATTGCTAGGTATAACGATAAAGAGGCATTACCAAATACATCAATTGCACGATCGAAGATTTCCACTTTCATGAGACCTTCGAGGATGTTACGCAGGATAACACCACCACCTAATGCCCAAACGAAAGTTGGAAGCTCAAACCAAGTGCCTTTACTATAACCTGTCATAAATTCAGCAAATGCCAAACACGCAGCAAATAAACCTAATGTGGTAATCGCATTATCCGCAGTGATTAAACGAACTTGATTACGGTTTTCAAAAGGCACAAACTCGCCTTGATCATTCGGATTTGCAATTGTATTCGCATCACGTGTGTCTTTTTCAACCGAATTAGTCACTGGTGATGAAAGCTGGTGCTTATTAATCAATAATTTCGCTAATGGACCACCAATCAAACCACCAATAATCAAACCAAATGTCGCACTGGCCATACCCAGTGCTAAAGCACCTTGAATACCATGCTCGACTTCTAAAATCTCACCCCATGCACCAGCAGTACCATGACCACCCGTTAAGGTAATAGAACCTGCAATTAAACCAATAAGTGGATCAATACCAAGTAACGTTGCAAGGCTCATACCGACAAAGTTTTGTACGATAATAAATGATGCGACACAGATCAGGAAGATCACCAGTCCCATACCACCTTCTTTGAGTTTGGCGAAGTTTGCACTTAAACCGATAGAAGCAAAGAACACCAGCATAAAACTGGTTTGCAATTCACTACTCGTGGTGATGCTGTATCCCCACAAATTGTGAACAATTAACGAAACTATGGCAGCAACCAAACCACCAGCTACAGGCTCTGGGATATTATATTTTTTTAAGAAGTCGATTTTGTTGACAAGAAAACGGCCAAGCAATAAAACTATTACTGCAGCAATTAACGTGTAAAAAGCGTTAAAAGTAAATTCCATCATTAATTCTCAGCAAATACAGATGACTGTTAATTCATATTATGCTTGTTTTTTAATCAATAAGATTTATTTCGAATCTCACATCCAAAAATAAACATATCCTTATTCAATATTGATTATCTAAAGGAATAGATAAATTTTTTAATTGAGTAACAATATATTAATTCCTCGATTTCATTGGATTCAATCTTGTTAATAAAAAACATACACTTTTCAAAATAAATCAGTTGCTCAAAACGCACTCTATTCTTAGACATACGTTTGGCTAGATACAATTGATTTATGGCTCAAACAAACACTTAAATATGTTTTAGTGAACTTAAAATGATTAAGAAATTCCTGATGATCAGGACTGCTCACTGTTTAAGCCGAACATTATGCACTTTTTTTTATAATTCGCATTACTTTTGTTTATTCAATCAGCAAAATTCAGACATTCTTTAGTCTGAACTGATGAATGACAAGTGAATAAAAAAAAACCGAGACTACGCTCGGTTTTTTTATAAATCATGCTTAGAAGCTGTATTTCGCCATTAAGCCTACACGGTCATCATTAAAGCTCTGACCTGCGAAAGTCTCGCGCTTACCATTGATATATTCAACACCTAGATCAACAGGTTTCACAGGTGTATAGATGAAATTAATCCATGCTTGTTGAACAGTTTCATTTGCACTTGGGTTAGTTTTAGCATATCCCGTGCTGTCATCAGCATAGTGTGCGCCATAAGCCAGTGTTGAGCGTAACTGAGGTGAGAACTTATATGTAGCACCAAGTTGCGTTGCAATAAACTCATTTTGTTCAATATTGTTATTTGCATCGACAACATAAGCACTATTTGAGCCATATAAATAGTTGCTGTTCCCTTTTACATAAGACACGTCAGCAGATACTTTGAGTGGTTCGCTAATTTGGTAATTTGTACCGATCGCTACACCAAAACCAGTCTTATCATCACCAGCGGTATCAGATTTATAATTTTCGATTAAGGCACGAGCTGAAGCATTACCTTTACCCTCTGCATAAGCTTGCGTAACTTTTGCAGTTAAAGTTGGAAGACGATATTTAATACCATCTCCAGTAGAATTACCCTCTTCAGCTGAAATAAATAATTGAGTTGTAGGCGCTAATTTATGAGACCAACGCACTTGCGGTAAACGGTTTGTTCCGCCACCAATGTTGGTACCAAAATCGATCATTTCTGGGGCATGATTTGACAAGAAGTTTGAAGTAGTTTGACCGAATAACCAATTATTCAGTGTTAAGTATGCATGACGAATACGTAGTGCTTCATTTGAGCCTGCAAAGTCCACTTCTACTTTACCACCAACATCAGCCCCTTCTACTTTAGATTTGAAATCTAAACCGAGACGTGTTGTTTTAGCCGTTGCACGTAATTTATCTTCAACTAACGGATTATTACTCGTTCCAACGCTGTTTACAGCATTAAAGTCATTATCAGCACCTTCAATGATATAGTTTGCATCCCCACGTACAAAACCATATAGATTCACTTCAGCACCTGCTTTAGTTTTTAAGTTTGTAGGCGCTGCTGCTACTGGTTGAGCTTTAACTTCAGCCAATTGTACTTGCTGCTGTTGTTGTACTTGATGTTGCTGTTGAATTAAAGCTTTTAGAGGTGGTCCCACTTGTTTGAACAACTAAAAGCTTATTTATAAGTGATACTCTGCTCTAGTTAAGCTACCTTATTTTGTTGTGGTAGCTGGTCATAGTAAAACTCATCTGGAGTCATTTTGTCCAG
>NZ_VPDP01000006.1:0-168861 GCF_013417635.1 Acinetobacter sp. YH12239
AGAGACTTTAGCTTCTTTAGCTTCTTTAGCTTCTTTAGCTTCTTTAGCTTCTTTAGCTTCTTTAGCTTCTTTAGCTTCTTTAGCTTCTTTAGCTTCTTTAGCTTCTTTAGCTTCTTTAGCTTCTTTAGCTTCAGTGTTCGCGACCTGTTCTTGAGATGCAACCGCATCCATCATTTTTTCATCAGCTTCTTGTGCAAAAACATTGGTACTCATTAGTACATTTAACACAACGATCGAAGCGAAGGATTTGCTTGTAGTTATGTCTTTCATATTTTTAAGAAACAAACTCATACCCCATCTGCTCAATATTTTCATTTTGGCAAATCATAGCATTAATAAAAGATTAGAGCTGAATAACGAGATTTAATTCATTCGACCTGTATGCATTTAAACGTTTAAATCCACCATAAACTAAACCCGAGTTCTACATCCTGTAAAACTCGGGTCGATGAGGTTGTGCTTTTCAAAAATCATATTATTGTTTTATTGGCTTTCCTTTCCTACATCATCTCCATGATGGTTTTCCGTCGGCGTCGTCTTCCATATTGGGATCATTCCATTCCCACTCCCTGTGCCGATAAGCTTAGATTACGCTTAAGCTTGCTTCGTGACTATGGGTCAACAGACACATTCATTGTAAGCAATTTCTTACACGCATCCATTCACACTTGTTTGCCATCTTTATAATCTTGCGCAATTTCATCTGTCACTTGTTTCTCTTCTTTTTCGGCTTTCGCAATACCTTCTTGAATCGCCTCTTGAGCCTCTTGCTCATCAGCATCCGTCTGTTCTAATTCTTGCTGTACTTGCTCAAACTGTCGTCCAGTTTGTAAAACAACGTACACAGGAAAGTGATCCGAACCAATATGCGGTAATCGCTCCATTTTCACCAAAGCAAAATCAGTGCTGTGGAATACATGATCGAGTGACCATCGTAATAGCGGATAGTCCGCATGGAAGGTATTGACATAATGACGCCCAACACGCGGGTCTAATAAACCACTGATACGTTGAAATAGTCGTGTGGTACGAGACCATGCCACATCATTTAGATCCCCCATGACAATGCAACTTTCATCCAAGTCTTTAATTTGATCACCGACAATCAACAACTCAGCATCACGTAATGTAGAGTCTTTGGCTTCAGTTGGACTCGGCGGTTTGGGATGTAAACAATATAATTGAACTGGCTGTCCAGAACGCAATTTCACTGTGGTATGAATAGAAGGAATCTCATTACTCAGTATGAATTTGACTTCGGTATCACTTAATTCCAATTTACTGTAGAGATGCATTCCATAGAGATTATCTAAAGGTACTGGAACACGATAAGGATAATCCGCTTCGATGACCGAAAGTTCATTCTGCCAGGTTTGGTCTGTTTCAAGCGTCAATACGATATCGGGTTGATGCTGATGAATCTGTTCAATCAAACGATGATATTCTGTATTTGGTGTTAAAACATTCGACACAATTAAAGAGATTTGCTTTGATGGATCAAGTTGATCCGGTTGGACCTGTTTCACCTGTTTTTTCCAAATTAAGGTATAAGGCAAAACCATCTTCAATTGATATGCTAATGCAGCAATTAATCCAACAAATATGACTTGGCGTCTTAAATCCCATTCCCCATCCCAAACCAACAGGAGGATAAATGCGATAAAGCCAAGGGCTAAAATTTGTAGTCTTGGAAAATCGGCCCCTCGAAACCACCACTCATCACGCGGAATCAAAGACCAAAAACTTAACCAAATCACAACAACAGCCAGTATCTCAATCCATAGCATAGTGCTTCTCTTTATATATTCTTAATTTTTCGATGATTCATAAATTTATATTAGTTTTGCATGTAACATAAACAAGTTATATTGCACAATATATTTGCTGTTTTGATTGTGTACCACTTGCAGTTATACACTCTTTTGATACACTCGAACCCCCTTTTTTTATTTTAACGCACCGAGGCAAAGTGACATGAAAGTAGGTCTGGTCGGTTGGCGCGGGATGGTTGGTTCCGTCCTTATGCAACGTATGGTTGAAGAGAATGATTTCGCTCATTTTGAGCCATTCTACTTCTCTACCAGTAATGCAGGTGGTGAAGCCCCTGCGTTTGGTGGTAAAACTGCCCCAGCACTTATGGATGCGACAGACATTAATAGTCTGAAGCAAATGGATGTCATTATTACCTGCCAAGGTGGTGATTATACCACTGAAGTTTTCCCTAAGTTGAAAGCTGATGGTTGGAATGGTTACTGGATTGATGCTGCATCTACATTGCGTATGGACGATGAAGCAATCATCGTATTAGATCCAGTCAACATGAATGTGATCAAAGACGGTTTGGTAAAAGGTACGAAAACATTTGTGGGCGGTAACTGTACTGTTTCATTGATGTTAATGGGTCTTGGTGGTCTGTTCCAAAACAATCTTGTTGAATGGGCGACTTCAATGACTTACCAAGCTGCTTCTGGTGCGGGTGCGCAAAACATGCGTGAACTCATCACAGGTATGGGCTATTTGTATAACAATACAAAAGATCTATTAGACGATCCACGTTCTCCAATTTTAGATATCGACTCTAAAATTGCTGAATTACAGCGTGGTGAAGGATTCCCTTCAGCAAACTTCGGTGTACCTTTAGCAGGTTCTTTAATTCCTTATATCGACAAACAGCTTGAAAGCGGTCAATCGAAAGAGGAATGGAAAGGTCAAGTTGAAACCAATAAGATTCTTGGTAATTCACAAATTGTACCTATTGATGGTCATTGTGTACGTATTGGTGCAATGCGTTGTCACTCACAAGCATTGACTTTAAAACTTCGTAAAGATGTTCCTTTAAATGAAATTGAAGACATCATTGCAAGTGCAAATGACTGGTCTAAAGTTGTGCCGAACACACGTGAAGCATCAATGACTGATCTTACACCTGTTGCAGTAACTGGCACGCTTACAGTTCCAGTAGGTCGTTTACGTAAACTCAATATGGGTAAAGAATATCTAGGCGCGTTCACTGTTGGTGACCAATTACTTTGGGGTGCTGCTGAACCTTTACGCCGTATGCTACGCATCTTGATTGACTATAAGAATGCTTAATGTTTAATAGTCACTTCAATAAAAAGCCGGTCTGATTAGATCGGCTTTTTTTATGCAACTTGAATTGATTAGAGCTTGGAGTGCTATTTGAAAGGAAATATTATGACATCGATACAAAAAACAGTTAAATTACAATCTCATCACTTCTTATTTCGAACATCTTGATCGATGCATAATGATGAACTGAGAATATAAAAAATCGAGATTAAAAACAGTCCAATATTTCGAGCACTCAGGTATTAGGTTTGCAATAAATTCATTGAATTCAATGAAGGGGAAAAATTATGTTGTATGTCATTCCATTTGTCGTCTTGCTGTTAATCGCACTGGTGCTCAAAAAACGTGAGGATAAACAAAAAAATGGCGACACAGGATCAACAAAATCTAAAAAAAATGTGAGTGTAAAACGCGCTAAGAAAAGCCCTAAAACTCGCTCCACCCCACAACAAGCCTCTTCACAGTACGGTCATGGCGCACCACAAGACTTAAGTGCCGAACCAGTGGCTGATGAACTTAAAGCCAGTATTGAATACTTAATTCAATCAGAAAGCTATATGTCAGCCGAAGCAAAAATCAATCAAGCATTGAATCGTGATCCTAGACAACATGAGCTTTACTCGTATTTGATTGATATTCACATCTTACAGAATGATGAATTTGCTTTAAAACAATTAAGTAATTATTTACGCTCCACTGGATTACATTACATTGCGGATGAAGCTGAAGACAAACTTAAAGCTGCAAAAGAAGCGGAACAAAATAAAGAAATTGCGAAAGAATCACGGGATATATCGAACACCGAGAATCAGTCTCGTAATACTGCACAATTTCATAGCACCAGTTTTATAACTGAAATTCCTGCAGTGCAATCAGAACAAGCTTTTGATCATCTCATCAAGTCTCAGGATGAACAACATAGCTCTCAGGAAAGCACACCCACTGAAACAAATGAGACCACAGAGCAATCTTCTCTTCCTTCTCAAAGCTCAACATTTGTGTTTGAAACAGAACAATATCCACATCCCTTACAAGTCAAAGAGAAGAAAAGCACCCCTGAAGAAGAAATTGAGCATGTCTCTGCTGAACCTACTGCTCATTTTGTATTTAGCTCAGAACAGCTGGATTTAGCAGAAGAGTTTACGCTCAATAAAACCAATGAAGAAATCATTGACCAGCTCCCTTCTGATCAGGCTGAAAATCAGCAGGCAACTGAACAACAGACTCCATCGCAAAACGAGCATTTTGAACTCGATTTTTTTATGGAAGATACACCGCAACCAACCTCACAACACCCATTCGAGCAAGATGATGAGAAGACTCCTGCATCAAAAGAGCAAACACCTTTAGAATTTATAACGACAGATTTAACTTTCGAGCCAAATGCTCAAACACAGACTGAATCTGAAACAACCAATCAATCGACTGAAGATCGCGCGCCCTTAGAGTTTGATTTAGATTTCTCCAGTTTTCAGTCTGAAAATAAATCACAAACAGAATCAGTGCACTTAACTGATGCTGAGAACCGTGCTTCAGAAAATGAGTCCATGCACGATCTCGACTTCACACTTGATTTGAGTCAAGAATGGGGTGAAAAAACAGATCTATCTCATTCAGCACTGAGCTCTCCTCCATTAGAAAAAAATCCACAAGAACTGAATATTGAAATAGATCCATTGGAATTTAGCTTTTCAGATCAATCGAAACAGTCTCATTCTCAAACAACATCTAAGGATGAACTCACTTTCGATCTTTCAGATGATTTTAACTTTAATGCTGAAACATCTAGCTCAGCAAAAGTTTCAGAGCAAAGCGTGAATGATCAGAATTTAGATTTCGTGACTTTCGACTTAAAAGAAAATCTTGATTCAAAATCTACAGAAAAAAGCTCAATTGAATCAACAAACGAATTTAATCTTGACCTCAATTCTTCAGATGAAAACGTAGAAGTGCAACAGAGTCATTCGTATGAAACATCTGCGATAAAAATGAATCCGAATCGTCTCGATGATCCTCTTGTGCAACGTTTTCCTGAATTACTTAACGTTGATGAAATTCAACTTAATTTAGATTTGGCGGATCAATACATTAAATTTGGCGCGTTTGATGAAGCAGAAAAATTAATTGCGGAATATGAATCGCATTACAGTGACGAACAAAAAATGCGTGCAGCAAAACTCCGAGAGAGCATGGAATCTGATTCCAATTAATCTTAATATGAAGCAGTCTAATCAGGCTGCTTTTTTTATGAGTTCAAAAATAGCTTTAATCTATATGGGTGGTACATTTGGTTGCGTTGGTGAACCTTTAGCACCTATGTCAGCTAACGATTTTTTCCCGCAATTAAAAGAAATTTTGCCCGTTCAAATTCAGATCGAGCTTGTTCAGGCTCATGAGATTAAAGACAGTAGTGCATGTACGGCACGTGATTGGTTGCTGTTAATCCAACAAATTCAACAATTACAAACTAAACAATTTCAAAAATTTATTGTCATTCATGGTACCGATACCATGAGTTATGCTGCGGCTATTCTTTCTCGATTTCTCCATGATACGTGTCGAGTCATTATCACAGGTAGCCAATTTCCTCTGCTCAATCATGCAGCGACCTCTTTGCATCCATCGAGCGATGCTTTAGATAATCTGAATCATGCCATCCAATATATGGAAAATGTGTCTGATGGTGTTTACTTATGCTTTAACCATCAAATTTTTCATGCCAGAACTGCAGTCAAGACACATCGCACGGCACTTAATGCATTTTGTGGTGAAGCATTTACAAATGTCATCAAGCCCATATCAAGTTCTTTTGTCGACATTACTGAGCAACATATTGAACGCTCGACACAACTCAATATTGCGAATCTGAGTCTTCGCCCCATTGAAATCAAATTATTCAATCAGCATTTAACGCGTTTTATCGACAACCCGCCTCATGTACTCATACTTCAAGCATATGGAACCGGTAATTTGGCAATTAATGCGGATACCACATATATTTTGAAGCAGCTTCGTGCCTTAGGCTGCCATATTGTATTAAGTAGTCAGGTCATGTTTGGAGAATTAGATCAACGCTATGCAATTAGCAGTTGGATTAAAGCATCTGATATTTTAATAGACGATACACTCAGTGATGCCGATCTTTATGCCAAAATTCTAAAAATGTATTTACAATACCCTTCCACAGATCAATGGTTACAGCATTGGTATGATTCATCAAATTAGAGGTTCAAATGCCACGTTTTGCAATCGGAATTGAGTTTAGTGGCGTTCGTTATCGAGGTTGGCAAACACAGCAACCTGGTGTGCCGAGCGTACAAGAAACCATGGAAAAAGTGTTGAGCAAAATTGCTGATGAACCCATCATTTTGCATGGTGCAGGTCGAACAGATGCGGGTGTTCATGCCACAAATATGGTGGCTCACTTTGACACAAATGCAATACGTCCAATTCGTGGCTGGCTTATGGGGGCTAACAGTACACTCCCTAAAGATATTGCCATCCAATGGATTCAAGAAATGGGCAGTGATTTTCATGCACGCTTTAAAGCGCAGGCTCGCCGTTATCGTTATGTCGTTTATAACAGCCCCATGCGCCCTGCCTTACTCCACAAACAAGTAACGCATGCTTATTACCCACTTGATGTGGATAAAATGATTGCTGCAGCCTCAAAATTTGAGGGTACTCATAACTTTGAAAGCTTTCGAGCTGCTGCGTGTCAATCCAACCAACCTGTACGCCATGTGAGCCATTGTAAACTCATCAAACACGGTGCTTACCTTGTTCTAGACATCCAAGCAGATGGTTTTTTACATCACATGGTTCGCAATATTATGGGCTGTTTACTGGAAATTGGTCAGGGGATGTACGACATTGACCATATTGATGAAATATTCGCAGCAGAAGACCGTAAAGCAGCAGGGATCACAGCACCACCTGACGGCCTTTACTTTATCCAAGCACACTATCCTGAAGAGTTTAACTTGCCTAAAGTGCCGCTAGGCCCTCATTGGTTAAACATGCCTGAATAGATTTTTTATTTTGAATTGAAAAAAATCCCTTCATAAGAAGGGACTTTTTTAGCGCTGTTTACGCTTACGATATTCAACAGGTGTCTCATTGGTCCATCGTTTAAAGGCACGATAGAACGTACTTGGTTCTGAGAAACCCGTCAGATAGACAATTCTCTCTACGCTTTCATTGGTGTTTGCCAAAAGTTTTTTAGCTAAACGACAACGATAGTCAGATAAAATTTGCTGGAAGCTTGTATTGGCTTCACTGAGCTGTGTTCTCAAACGACGTGGGGTAATATTCAACTGAGCTGCCACAGTTTCTAACGTTGTTTCTCCACTCTCAAGTGTAGAACCAATAGCACGGCGTACCTCACCCACTAAATCGTATCGAGCCAACTCCTGTAATTTTTCAATCGCCAACTGCTCATGCAGTTGAAGTAATTCTGGCTCAGCTTGCCAAAGTACATAATCTAAAATTGCAGGATCAAAATAAAGTCGCGTTTCTTTTTGGCCTAAACTTACCGGGCACTCATATACACGGAAATACTCATCGTCTGAAGCACCCTCGCTAAAGTTAAAATCGATATATATAGGTTGAAAACGACCTTCAGTAATAAATTTGAAGAATCTTAAAATGCCTGAAATCGCGCACTCAGAAAAATGACGATTAACTAGGTTTTCAGAGAAAGGTTGTTCACCATTGGTTAGGTAGCAACGATCATCTTCAATGACCAACTTGGCATGAAATGCATCACTGATTAGACGTTGATACGCTAAAGCCCGTTTGAGGCCTTCGCCAAAATTTTCAGATGAAATAAAAAGATGTTCAATCACTTGACCACGATACAATGGTAAATGCTCACCTAAATGTAGACCAATGTCTGGATCTTTACTGACTTCTTCGGCAGCAACCCAGAAAGCGTACTGCGCGCTTAAAGGCGTACGCGCATTTTGATCTACTTGATTTAAGGCCACACCCGCTTTTGTTAAAATTTCTTCTGTGGGCAATCCAGCACGACGAATTGCTTGATAACCTAATCGTAGAACAACCGAAGCATCAGTTAGCTGACTCACGCAGTGCCCTTCCTTGTATGTTATTAATATTTACTTAAAACTTATGAATTAGATTACAGTCGATTGACCAAACTGACAACATAGTTAAGCATTTTTTTGTTTAAAAATTTTATTTGTTTGTTCGACAAATTTGACCATAGAAACGCCGACTGAACTTGGTTTAACCTTGTTTTTTTCTAAAATTTTGCCTATAATTTGCGCCTTTCCAATTTGATCATCAGGTAGGCTATGGCCAATAAAGAGGAACTTATCGAGTTCGAAGGCGTTGTCACCGAAACGCTTCCTAATACTATGTTCCGTGTACGTTTAGAAAACGGTCACGAAGTAATTGCACACATTTCTGGTAAAATGCGTAAACACTATATTCGTATTTTGACTGGCGACAGTGTTAAAGTTGAAATGACACCTTATGACTTATCTAAAGGTCGCATTACTTACCGTGCACGCTAAGTGTTAGTAAGCGAAAAGCCACATTGAGTGGCTTTTTTTGTTTTTGTACTTTTATTTTATGAACTACAGGAGATCCATTCTACTAAAGCAATCGTCTGTCTTTATGAGCAGATCAATACTCAGATGTTATAGAATAATCAAACTCACTATTTATTTATTTTTAACATTCAATCAAATATAAAAACAATGCTCATATACACACTCAGCCACAAAAAAATCGTCGTACTGCCCCACTGTTTCACGCATTAAATCAATTGTGGTTTTTGGCCATCTGCATATTTACACCTTTCCAGTTTACGGCATGCCAAACAGCAAATTTTCAGAATAAAAAAATATGAACACTTATGTTTCACAATTTGTAGGGCAAGATATCCAACATATGCGTGAAACTATCAATTTGAATTCTTTTAACATTAAACTGAAGCCGAATCCTGTGATTCGAGATGAGCGGGAAATTTTCACTTTTGAACGTATAGTCAACACCGCGATTCCAATGGGAAATTCGATGAGAGATGCAAATGGTTTTATGATTCCTGTACAGAAAACTTCAGTGAGTCAGTACTACGATAACCTAATGACTTGCTCAAGTGTTTTAAGTTTAAAAAAAATACGCTTTCAAAAGCTCGGCAATAAAAAACGCAGCTCATAGGCTGCGTTTTGAATGAATCAACTGAAATTAGTTAAGCGCTGCAACAACTGCTTCACCCATTTCAATTGTCCCGACCTTCTTCATGCCTTCAGACATAATGTCAGCTGTTCGTAAACCTTGGTCTAAAACATTCCCTACTGCATCTTCAATTGCTTTTGCTGCAGCTTCTTGACGGAACGTATATCGAAGCATCATTGCAACAGATAAAATTGTTGCCAATGGGTTTGCAATATTTTGACCTGCGATATCTGGTGCTGAACCATGACAAGGCTCATACATCCCTTTACCATTTTCATCTAAAGAAGCTGATGGCAACATACCGATTGAACCAGTCAACATCGCAGCCTCATCAGACAAGATATCACCGAACAAGTTACCTGTTACGATCACATCAAATTGTTTAGGTGCACGAACCAATTGCATTGCTGCATTATCGACATACATATGTGACAAGTTAATGTCAGCATACTGTTCAGCATGTAACTGAGTTACTGTTTGTTTCCAAAGCTCAGTGACTTCAAGAACATTCGCCTTATCCACTGAACACACTTTACCACCGCGTAGTTTCGCCATTTCAAACGCCACTTTAGCAATACGTTTGATTTCTGACTCTGCGTATACGTCGGTATTAAAGCCTTGCTTCTCACCATTCTCTAATTCACGAATACCGCGTGGTTGACCGAAGTAAATACCACCAGTTAATTCACGGACAATTAAAATATCTAAGCCTGAAACAATTTCAGGTTTCAAACTTGAAGCATCTGCCAATTGAGGATACAAGATCGCTGGGCGCAAGTTAGCGAAAAGGTTAAGTTCGCTACGTAATTTCAATAAACCACGCTCAGGACGAATTGAGCGCTCAATTGTGTCCCACTTCGGACCACCCACAGCACCTAACAAAATCGCATCTGCTTTTTTTGCTTGTTCAGAGGTAACTTCTGGATAAGGTGAACCATGCGCATCAATTGCAGCGCCACCCAATAAACCTTGTTCCCATGTTAAATCTAGATTGAATTTTTCATTGACACGGGTGAGGACCTGTTCAGCTGCTTTTACAATTTCAGGACCAATGCCGTCACCAGCTAAAATCAAAATTTGTTTAGACATGAGATTTTCCATTTATAAAGTTAGTATGAACTAACGTGTTTTTAAATTTTTTTGTTCCACAAACTCACCTAGTCCATTGAGAACATTATAGGGTTTGCAGAAACGACGAATGGTTTGTTGCTCTTGCAACAAGTCAACACATAATGGCTCTGGTGCAGAAGCATCAAGTAAACTTTTTTTCCCACTGCTTCGATCTCTAAACATTACAAATCGGTAATCTTTTTTTGCTTCGAAGCGATGGATGACATTAATAGTTTCTGCTTTTTCCTCTGAAATCGGATAAAAGCGAACCACCACTTCATGCAGTCCAGCAGGAACTGAAAGATATAAGGCTTGCGGATCTTTCAAGGAGCCAGCATTTAATCGCACGATACCTTGCTTGATCGCACGCTGATCTAATCTTCGAGATTGAGCATCAACAATGGGATGCTCATCGAATCTTTCAAACTCACAATTCAGCGTTCCTGAGCAATAAATCAAAGCATGATTTCTGGTTTCAGGCGTTTCTTTAATCTTTTTCAGTTGTAATCGGTCTACGGTCTGACAAGCGGATAAAACGGCGACAGACAATCCGAAAAACGCATAGCGTAATAAAACTTTTGCCTTCATTTGTGCCCAACCTCACCAAACGGCGCAAAACTAAAAGAATAATTTTGCACCGATATTAGCAAGACTTGAATCAGAGCACTATAGCTTTAAGTATCAGTTACGCTTTGATTTCTTGGAATACCCATGGGCGAACAGCTTTAGTTCTTTCCTCATAAGCACGAATGTCTTCTGCCGCTTGTAACGTTAAACCAATATCATCTAAACCATTCAACAAACAGTGCTTTCTGAATGGATCAACTTCAAATTTAAATGCTTCGCCTGTAGGTGTACGTACTTCTTGTGCTTCAAGATCAATCGTTAACTGATAACCTTCTTGAGCTGCACACTCTTTGAATAATTGATCCACAATCTCTTCAGACAAGATCACTGGTAACATGCCATTTTTAAAGCTGTTGTTGTAGAAAATGTCTGCATAGCTTGGTGCGATTACGGTACGAAAACCATATTCTTCTAAAGCCCATGGCGCATGTTCTCGGCTTGAACCACAACCAAAGTTGGAACGTGAAATCAAGATTGAAGCACCTTGATAACGTGGTTTGTTCAACTCAAAATCTGGATTCAAAGGACGTTTTGAGTTGTCTTGCCCCAAATAGCCTTCATCTAAATAACGTAATTCATCAAACAAATTCGCGCCGAAACCTGTACGCTTAATTGATTTCAAGAACTGTTTTGGAATAATTAAATCTGTATCGACATTGGCACGGTCTAAAGGTGCAACGATACCTTGTTCAACGGTATATTTTTTCATGTTGTTTGCTCCTCTTAGAATGAACGTACATCAACAAAGTGACCTGCAATTGCAGCTGCTGCTGCCATCGCTGGGCTCACTAAATGCGTACGACCACCATTACCTTGACGACCTTCGAAGTTACGGTTTGATGTTGATGCACAGTGCTCACCCGGTTGTAATTTATCTGCGTTCATTGCTAAACACATTGAGCAACCCGGCTCACGCCATTCAAAACCAGCTTCAATTAAGATTTTATCCAAACCTTCAGCTTCTGCTTGAGCTTTGACTAAGCCAGAACCTGGTACCACCATCGCTTGCTTAATCGTGCTTGCAACTTTTTTGCCTTTTGCAACTTCAGCTGCCGCACGGATATCTTCAATACGCGAGTTAGTACAAGAACCAATAAACACACGATCAAGTTTGATATCAGCCAAGGCTTGACCTGCGGTTAAACCCATATATTGATAAGCACGTGTCCAATCGTTACGTTGTACATCATCTTTTGCTTGTTCTAATGTCGGTACTGCTCGAGATACAGGAATCACCATCTCAGGAGATGTACCCCAAGACACTTGTGGTTCAATCTCTTCACCTTGTAATACAACAACTGTATCAAAGTGTGCACCCTCATCAGAATGTAAAGTATTCCAATAAGCTACAGCTTGATCCCACTGCTCTCCTTTAGGTGCGTATGGACGACCTTTTACGTATTCAATGGTTTTTTCATCAACAGCCACCATACCGACACGGGCACCGCCTTCAATCGCCATGTTACATACCGTCATACGACCTTCGATCGACATATCACGGAAAACTTGACCACCAAATTCGATGGCATGACCTGTACCACCAGCTGTACCGATTTTACCGATAATCGCTAAAACCACATCTTTAGGTGTTACGCCTTGACCTAATTTGCCGTCAACACGTACCAACATGTTTTTCATTTTCTTTTGAACTAAACATTGCGTTGCCAATACATGTTCAACTTCTGATGTCCCAATACCGTGTGCCAAGCAACCAAACGCTCCATGCGTCGCTGTATGAGAGTCACCACAAACAACCGTCATACCCGGTAAAGTTAAACCTTGCTCAGGTCCAACAACGTGTGCGATCCCTTGACGGACATCGTTGATATCAAACTGTGCAACATTAAATGTTTTACAGTTATCATCTAAAGTTTGCACTTGGATACGTGAAGTATCATCTTCGATCCCCGCAATCCCTTCAGAACGCTCTTTCGTAGACGTTGGTACATTATGGTCAGGAGTTGCCACGTTTGCACTTAAACGCCAAGGTTTACGTCCTGCAAGTTGTAAGCCTTCAAAAGCTTGTGGAGAAGTCACTTCATGCAACAAGTGACGATCGATATAAAGTAAAGAAGAACCATCATCGCGTTGCTTAACTAAATGATCGTCCCACAATTTATCGTACAACGTTTTTTTTGTTTGAGTTTCTGCTTTTTGGGTTTCGCCTGCCATGTCGATTTGCTCCACTGGACTGGGTAATTCTGTCATTAATTACGATTATAACGGCCTATTAACATAAATCTAATTTATCATTTTTATTAGTTTAAAAACTTTTTGGAATCACTAAAAGCATCAAAAATGATCTGTAAAAACGATTAATTTAAAAATAATATTCGCTTTTACAGATTAAACAAGAATGCTTATCATTTAAACATCTCCAAGATCACCACCAACTGAGGATGTTCACATGGCACATATTCAAAAATTTGTTGAAGATAATCAACGCATGTTCAAAAAAACATTAAGCTACTACATTATGCACATTACGGTAGCCATGATTGTAGGCTACCTTGTCACAGGCAGCATTTGGATGGCAATTACTTTAAGTTTACTTGAGCCTACTGTACAAGCCGTGGCTTATTTCATTCACGAACGCGTGTGGGAGAAAAAAACGATACAACAGGAAGAAAATATCGTCGCATAGTTTCACCTGTGATCCTCCTCATCTAAGCCGCACTATGCGGCTTTTTTTGCAACAGTTTATGAAGAATTACTTCGCAATAGATATAAATTTATTTTATAATTAAATAATATTTTCATAACCGAGTTTAAATTATGAATCTTGCTGCCTTTGAAGCTTTTATAAAAGTCATGGAAACGGGTTCGATTTCTATGGCAGCTGATCAACTATTTATCACTCAGCCCGCTGTCACCAAACGTATCCATAGTTTAGAAGATTATTTTGGTGTTAAATTATTTGAATCTGCTGGCCGAGGTGTACAAGCCACCCATGCGGCTCACTCCCTGCTTCCTAAAGTTAAAAATTGGTTAAATGAACTAGGTGATATTCATCACACCTTAAGCCACGACCAAAATCAGATTAAAGGAAAGCTCAAAGTTGGTACCAGCCATCACATTGGATTACATCATTTACCGCAACATTTAAAAAGCTATGTTCAGCAATATCCTGATGTGACATTAGATGTGCATTTTGTAGATTCAGAACAAGCTCATGAAAAAGTGTTAGCGGGTGATCTTGAACTGGCATTCTTAACCTTACCCCCAGTCCTAGATGATCGTTTAAAATATGTTCCTTTATGGAGTGATCCATTGGTCTTCGTTGCTGCAGTTTTTCATCCATTGGCAAATATGAAAAATTTAAGCCTTGAAGATCTCATGCAGTACCCAAGTTTATTACCTGCAGCTCAAACATATACAGCGCAGATCACCCTTGCAGAATTTGAAAAAAATGGATTAAAACCTAAAGTGTCCATGAGTAATAACCCGCTTGAATCCATTCGCATGTTGGCTTCTATTGGGTTAGGCTGGTCTGTCCTACCAAGTACTTTAGTCAATCAAGACTTAGTCAGGCTGGACATTAATTTAGAAATGCAGCGTCAATTGGGTATGGTTTGGCATCCGGGACGCACCCAATCTAAGGCAGCCAAGGCCCTGGTTGATTTAATGAAATAATTTCAGCACTCGTTATTTAAAAAGTCATCTAATCAGATGACTTTTTACTTTTTAAGACAAGTGAGCTACTTAAGCTTTTTTCTTCAATGAATCTTCATGTAAAGACTCATTGAGCTGATCGATAATTAATGCCCATGAACCATCTGAACATAATTTTTCTTTCAAAAATTGACGTTGACCTTCAGACCAAAAACTTGCTTCAGTCAAAAAGGTTTCAGCTTCTAACTGATGTGTTTCAATAAATTCTGCAATAGCTTGCTCGCTAGAATCCAATCCTAATTGCTCAAATAAGTTGGTCATTCTTGGCTCTGCATTTAGCATCCTGTATTCCTTATGATTTTGATTAATTTTAAGTTAATTGTTTCCGTATAAGATATCACCAAGCGATGAAAGCGTCTGTAAATTTATGCTGAATTTAATCTCAAGTTATTTCAATTCTAATCAATGAAAAAAAGCCATTGATACAATGGCTTTAGCAATTTTGAATTTTGAGAATAAAACTGTCTTAAATGGACCAGTCTTGGATATCCCAACCCTGCTCTTTAGCCAATGCTTCAAGACGATCATCTGGATTGACTGCAATCGCATGATCCGCATATTCCAATAAGAATCGATCATTAATAGAGTCTGAATATGCCCATGATTCAGTAACGTCTCGTCCCTCAAGCCATTGATCTAATCGTGCCAATTTACCTTTTTGATAACACGGAATATTAATGACTTTACCCGTATATTTACCATTAACCACTTCTGCATTGGTAGCAATAATTTCTGTAATACCAAATTCACGAAAAATAGGTGCAGTAATAAAATCTGACGTTGCGGTAATCCCTACTAATTGATGCCCAGCATCTTGATGACGTTGAATCGCTTTATAACCTTCAGGACGCATTTGAGGTCGAATCACTTTTTGCATAAAAAGCTGATGTAAGTCGGTCAAATACTCATTGTCATGTTGCGTTAAAAATTCAAATACGAATTCGTTGTAGGCAATTGGATCAAGTTGTCCCGCTTTGTAATCTTCATAAAATTTGTCATTCATGGCGCGATGTCGAACTGAATCAACCAAGCCTTCATTGACTAAAAACTCGCCCCAAGAATGGTCAGAGTCGGTATTTAACAAGGTGTGATCTAAATCAAACAACGCCAATTTCATGAAATTACTCGTTCAAACTGAAATTTAAGAAAAAAAATGTAAATCTATCTCCGCTAGTCGATAGAAATTCGTTAAGATCATAGCAATTTTAAAACATTATTACTTTGAACTGTTCGAGTTGGGCATAGAGAGTGGATGCCCCCGAACCCAAAGTCAACGAATTTAATAAATTTTAGGTGCCAAATGATCGACTCAGAAGGTTTCCGACCGAATGTCGGGATCATTTTGGCAAATGATATTGGACAAGTTTTATGGGCAAAACGCATTGGTCACAATGCTTGGCAATTTCCTCAAGGAGGCATCCAATTTGGTGAAACTCCAGAACAGGCACTTTTCAGGGAACTCCGTGAAGAAGTCGGGTTATTGCCGGAGCACGTCCAAATAATTGCTCAGACCGAAGGTTGGTTACATTATCGTTTGCCACTTCGCTACATCAGATCAGATTCTGATCCTGTGTGTATCGGACAAAAGCAAAAATGGTTTTTATTGAAATTAGTCGCGTCAACGAATCATATTCAGTTGAACTTAAATGATCCGCCAGAGTTTGATCAATGGCAATGGGTCAGCTATTGGTATCCACTAGGCCAAGTGGTGAACTTCAAAAAAGATGTTTACCGTCGTGCCATGTTGGAATTGTGTATGCATCTGCCATAGCATGATTTATATTAAACATTGAATTTAAATGTTTGATTTTTATTTCGACTATTTGAATAATCACCATAATTACATCCCTTTAAGAGGAGCACCGCTACATGTCGAACATGCAATTAGACTCTTTACGGCGCATTGTCCAAGAAATCAATGCGTCTGTCAGTTTGCATGATTCGTTAGAAATTATGGTCAACCAAATTTCTGAAGCAATGCATGTAGATGTGTGCTCTATTTATTTACTTGATGAACGTAACCAACGTTACGTTCTGATGGCTTCCAAAGGCTTAAATGCTGAATCTATTGGCAATGTCTCACTGCAGCTGGGTGAGGGTTTGGTCGGACTCGTTGGGCAACGAGAGGAAATCGTCAATATCGAGAATGCGTTTAAGCATGAGCGTTTCGCGTATTTTCCAGAAACAGGCGAAGAGATTTATAACTCTTTCCTTGGCGTTCCTGTCATGTATCGTCGAAAAGTCATGGGTGTTCTCGTAGTTCAAAATACTGAACCACAAGACTTTAGCGAAGCTGCTGAATCGTTTTTAGTCACACTTTGTGCACAACTTTCTGGCGTTATCGCGCATGCGCATGCAGTTGGAAATATCGATGTTTTCCGTAAGCCAAATAATTCTCCAACCTATAAAACATTTCAAGGATCATCAGGTGCAGGTGGTATTGCATTAGGTCGTGCACTTATTCTTTATCCACCCGCAGATTTAGGTTCAGTACCTGACCGCGAAGCTGAAGATATCAGTGAGGAGCTTGAATTACTCGATCATGCGGTTGATTCTGTTCGTAAAGAAATTCAATCACTTGATGAAAAAATGCAAGATTCTTTGATGTCTGAGGAACGTGCATTATTTAGCGTATTCTTGAGAATGTTGGATGAGAATGCCCTGCCTGCTGAAATCAAAGAGTTAATCCGTGATGGTCACTGGGCTCAAGGTGCAGTTAAACACGTTATAGATCGTCATGTGGCAATCTTTGCACAAATGGAAGACGATTATTTACGAGAACGTGTTGCAGACCTAAAAGACCTTGGGCGTCGTATTTTAGCAGCACTTCAAGAAGATGATCTGAGTCATCGTGAACTGAGCAATGACAGTATCATCGTGGGTGAAGAAATCAGTACGGCAGCATTGGTTGAACTTCCTGTCGATAAGATTGCAGCGATTGTGACGTCTGAAGGGGCTGCCAATTCACATATGGTGATTGTGGCACGTGCTTTGGGTATCCCCACAGTCGTTGGGGTCACCGAGCTTCCAGTAACCACACTTGATGATGTGGAAATGATTGTTGATGCCTATCAAGGACGTGTATTTATCAATCCACCACGCCGTTTACGTCAACGTTATCGTGACATCCAAAAAGAAGAAGAACAAATTGCCAAAGATCTTAAACAGTATGAAACCAAAGATGCCATCACTCCTGATGGTGTTGCAGTACGCTTATTTGTGAATACAGGTTTAATGATTGATGTCGTGCGTGGTGTACAACGTGGTGCCAAAGGTGTCGGACTCTATCGTTCAGAAATTCCATTTATGTTGCGTGATCGTTTCCCGGGTGAAGAAGAGCAACGGGCGATTTACCGTCAACAACTTAGTCACTTTGCCAATAAACCAGTCGTGATGCGTACTTTGGATATTGGTGCAGATAAAGATTTACCTTATTTCGAAATAGAAGAAGAAAACTCAGCATTAGGATGGAGAGGGATTCGTTTTACCTTGGATCATCCTGAGATTTTCTCTTCACAAATTCGTGCGATGTTAAAAGCCAGTGTTGGCTTGAATAATTTGCATATTTTGCTGCCAATGATCACCAGCGTCAGTGAAGTAGAAGAAGCGCTTTATATTATTGAGCGTGACTTAGCTGCGGTTCAGGAAGAAGAACAGGTTAAAATTAATCGTCCTAAAATTGGCATCATGGTGGAAGTACCTAGTGTTTTACTTCAAATTGGTGAGTTTGCAGAATTAGTTGATTTCTTCTCAGTGGGTTCGAATGATTTAATCCAATATTTTTTGGCAGTCGACCGTAATAACCCACGTGTATCGAGTGTTTATTCTCACTTCCATCCCTCAGTGCTTCGAGCATTGCAACGCTTAGTTCAAGAGTGTCATAAATATGACAAACCTGTCAGTATTTGTGGTGAAATGGCTGGCGATCCACTCTCAGCAATTTTACTGATGGCAATGGGCTTTAATACGCTTTCAATGAGTTCGAGCAATATTCTCAGAGTCCGTAAAGCAATTTGTCATGTTCCAATGGTAGATGCGGAAACACTTTTGGATGAAGTGGTGAAAATGAGTAATCCACTCATTGTGAAAAGTTGGATGGAGTATTATTTCCGTCATCATGGTTTAGCGGATATGGTGAAATCGAATCGTATTGTAAATGCCTAATATGAATCTCGGTTTAAGCAGAGAAAGAGCTGAGTAACAACATAATCAATTGGCTTTATTTTAATCGTCATGTTGATCGTAGCGATCTCGGTAATTCTATTTCATTTATATGTTAGTAAATCAAAAAGTAGTTCAAGACCCAATAAACCTATTTCAAATTATACGCTAGATCATGGTTTAACGATGAATTCTGAACACCAAATGAGCGAATCATCATATGTAGATATAGATTATGGTGGAAGTAGTGGTGGAGCAGACTAACCTTCACGTGTTTAGGCATATAAAAAAAGGAGATAATCATTCGAATATCTCCCTTTTTTGTGCTTGCTATAGCCACGTTTTGCATTTTTCTTACGATCTACAAAAACTTGGCTTTTGTTGACTTCATGCATATGTTTTGCCACAAAGTTGTGAATCACAACTTCTGGCAACGCTTTTTTCTTTGCCATTTTTTTATCACCTTCAGTTTATCCATCCTTCATGATGGGAAAGCGATATTACGCTTTTTTGTACATTATACAAGCAAATTCATAATGGTTTTTTCAATAACATTCATCGAATGCATACAATGTTTAAGATTAGCTCTGCCATTTTTCTATGTTAAATTGATCAAAAACTCGAGCACCCGAAGGTACTCTTACTCAGTATAGAAAGGACTAAATCATCATTATTTCGGTAGAAGACTAAATGTACCTCGATGATGATTAAATTTTCCATCTGGCATTGCGATATTTTGGTAAATGATCTTTTGCTTTTGATCGATGATCAGTACAACATTTTCTTTAGTCGCATCATCTGTCCAATACACCATAAACTGCTCAGGTCCAACCTGTGTGGCTAAATATTCAATATTGGCAGATGTATTTTGTCCTGATGTGATATTTAAAAGACTTTGGTCTTTGAATTCAAGACGCTGCGTTTGACCATTGATGTTTAACGCCAAAGTCTGTCCAATAGCGAAGAATGGTTTGTTCAATGCTTGTTGTAAACCGATGTCCTTGATTACACCTTTGACGCCTAGTATTTTGCCTTTAAGATGAATTATTCCATCATTCCCAGCAATGTTGGTGTAAACGACATCTCGATTATAATCTTGGATATGAACGACATTATCTCCTGATTTATCCTCATGCCAATAAACCATAAAAATATTTTTAGCAATTTCAACAGGTGTGTATTTTACCGCTTCAGAAAGATCTGGCCCAACTGCGC
The DNA here is from genome assembly GCF_013417635.1 of Acinetobacter sp. YH12239. Taxonomy (NCBI): domain Bacteria; kingdom Pseudomonadati; phylum Pseudomonadota; class Gammaproteobacteria; order Moraxellales; family Moraxellaceae; genus Acinetobacter; species Acinetobacter sp. YH12239. The sequence continues at coordinate 20,080 of NZ_VPDP01000006.1, forward strand.
CACCGGCACCTGTAAAAGTTAGGTTCTGATGGTCTTTGACATCAAGATCAAATTTCAAACTCGTAAAATCGACTTGAATTTTTTGTCCTATTGGCGGATAAGGAGATGCAACTTTCCAATCGGTTTCTTTGGCAAATACTTGTGCAGACATTTTTAGCACTTCTTCACTCGACTCAAGATCTGGATACTTTGCTTTCATATATCCAAAAATCCCCTCCGAGCTTTGATTTTCAGTAACTGCTGTTTTAAAGTTCGTTAAATACCCTTTAATCCAATCCAATGGCTTAGGTGAAAAGTCACTTTTTACATAATGACCTGGGATCACTTTTTCAGGATTTAAACTCAGTATTTTATCAATTTGCTTCTTCCAAAGATCGATCCCTTGCACACCATTGGTATCGGCCATCCACAAATGCTCACCATAAGCGACCGAAATACCACCCAATGCCGTTTTTAAACTTGGAATCCATAAGAAACTATGTGAGGAATCTTCTGGATCAAGTTGGACTTGAATCTTTTGCCCATCTAATTCCATATATCCTGAATTTAAGGCTTCAGGAATAATAATCTTTTCAGGGGAATCGCCTTTTGCTAATTGTGGCTGCCAAACTGATAACTTATCTTCTTTAGAGGCTTGTATCAAATAAGCTGTCTGCGCGGTTGAAACAACCTTAGCATTTGGAAATGCTTTTAAAATTTCATTGGTTCCAAAATAATAGTCAGGGTCACTATGGGAAATATAAATATATTTTAAATTTTTACCTGATTTCTTAATCAGTTTGACTACGTCTTTAGCGTATTGATTCTGAAATTGAGCATCGACCAAAATAGCATCTTTTTTTCCTGAAATTAAAGTTGATGCAACGGCAAAAATAGCATCCTCTCCAGGAGTATAAGTCTGCAAAGTGAGTGGAGATGGATTTGATGAATCTTTTGGACTTTTATCATCAGAATCATTACAGCCACTTAAAGCAATGGTGGTCAAAAATAAACTAGTGGTTAGGAGTTTTGTCATATCAGCCTCATGAGATAAATTTATCTATGGTTCTTATTGATCTTTATTTTTTAAATAAGCTTTAAAGCAAAAGTGCCATATTTCCCCTCGTCATAGTGCTGATGTGGCAGTGCAACAAGGCGAATTAACAGCTTATTGAGGCAGAAGAAGGATGAGAAGTACTTACGGTTTAGTAAGTAAAAAAATCGAATTTTCAGTTAAAATATTAGACTGATTTGCAACAATAAATTCCACGATAAAAAATGTTAACTTTAGTATCTCGAGCTTTGAATGCCTCTTAATACAGACAATACTCAATGAACAGCCATCTCTAATTTTTTCTTATTCATGGGCTAAGGCTTCTATTGGTTTTAAGTTTGCAGCACGTTTAGCGGGCATATAACCAAAGATCAAACCAACCAACGTTGAAAATAGCAGTGCGATAATAGCAACTGACCATGAAAATACCATCTTATAATCTGAGCTAATCGCATTAAAAATAAAACTGGCCAACAAGGCGATCGCAACGCCAATTACGCCACCAATTAAACATAAAACTGCAGATTCAATCAAAAATTGAGCCTGCACATCACTTTGGCGAGCACCAACTGCTATTCGTAAGCCAATTTCCTTAATTCGCTCGGTCACAGAAACGAGCATGATATTCATCACACCAACGCCACCTACGACCAATGAAATAAAGGCTACTGCAGAAATAAAGAAAGTCATCGTTCCTAAATATTTTTCAAAGGACTTCATAGACTCATCGCTGTTATATATATCAAAATCCTCCACACCATGACGAGCAATCAATAGTTGCCTCACTTTCTTTTCGGCTTTCACTGAGTCAGTATTTTGATGTAGTACCGCAGTCAGCAGATTGACATTATCACTACTTGAAATTTGTGACATCAATACATTATAAGGCATCCAAATTTGTGAAGAACCTGAGCTATATTGAGGTTCAGCGATTCCAACAACTTCATAAGAACGCTTATTAAATAACACTGTTTTACCTAAAGCTAATTTTTGCTGTCCAAATAACTTTTCAGCAGCTTGCTTATCAATCACTACGATTTGGGAACGCTGTTCAACATCGCTCTGTGTAAAAAAGCGACCATGTTGAACTTTCATGTTTCTAATTTTTAAATAAAAACCATCTGCACCTGTTGCACTCACATCAATATTACGATTTTGATAAATCATGTTCCCACTTAAACTGACATGTGGAGAAACATGGATAATTTCTTTCATCTCATTGAGTGCATTTAAATCATCCATATTTAAACGGCTGGCAGATGCAGCTAAAGCTGTTCCACCCGGATAAATCTCAAGTGTTGCTGTTTTCAATCCCCCCCAATCATTCAAAAATTTTTCTTTTGCTCCATTGCCAATGGCAATGACAATGGTGACTGAGCAAATGCCAATAATAATCCCTAGCATGGTCAAAAATGACCTTAAACGATTGGCGAAAATTGAGTGCAAAGACATTTTCATCGCTTCATACACTTGGGAAACAAAGCTGAATTTCATGTCCGCATGAAAAGCTTTTGATGGAGAAACTTGCCCTAAAGATTTACGCTGCGTATCCGAAAGAATGCGTCCATCTTTAATCTCAATCACACGATCTGCACGTTCTGCAATACCTTTATCATGAGTGACTAAAATAATCGTATGCCCTTGACGGTGTAGATCTTCCAAAATTTGCAAGACCATCTCACCACTTTCAGAATCCAAAGCGCCTGTGGGTTCATCGGCTAAAATAACCTCACCACCATTCATAAGCGCGCGGGCAATACTGACTCGTTGCTGCTGTCCACCCGACATTTCATTGGGTTTATTGTCACTCTTATCAGCTAAACCGAGCTGAGCTAAAAGTTTCATTGCTCGATCTGCACGGTTTTCTGCATTCAAATTTGAATAAATCGCGGGCAAGGCGACATTCTCTAACGCAGATAAAGCATTTAATAAATTATAGCGTTGGAACACAAACCCAAAACTTTTTAAACGTAACGATGAAAGCTCATCATTACTCAATAAGGAAATATCTTGTCCACGAAACAGAAACTGTCCTGAAGAGGCTTGATCCAAACATCCAAGTAAATTCATTAAAGTAGACTTACCTGAACCTGATTGACCAATAATCGAAATAAACTCACCCTGTTCAATACTGAGACTGACATCTTTTAGGATGTGTTGTTGATTATTTTCTGGACCTACAAATTTATTTATTTTTTTTAATTCAATCAAACTCATTGATTATCGCCTGATGTATTCGCACTATCGTCAGGTACCTCTGCCAAAATTTTTTCACCCAACTTTAAACCAGCCTTGATTTCAATATCATTTGAGTCAGAAATTCCAGTCATGACTTTTCTTGGTTGAGGTTTTGCATCAGGTTGATAGAGGTAAACCATGGCATCTGATCCATATCCAATCACCGTTGTTTTCGGAATTTTTAGCACATTCTTTTTTTGATTTACAATAATGTCATTTTGGGTTGTCATACCGATACTGAGTTTACGCTCAGGGTTGTCCACCAACATTCTTGCATAGTAGAACACTGCTGCATTCGCATTTTCATTTTTGTCGTCGTAAGTTCCTTTGGTCAGGGTCGTTAAAGCAGGATCAATACTTTGAATCACACCATCTAATTTCATATTGGGGTCTGCCAAAGTGCTAAATTTAACTGGCATGTTTTCTTTTAATTTAGTGTAGTCACCTTCTGCGACCTGCATTCGAATTTCCATCTTATTCAAGTTGGCAATCGTCGCGATCAAAGGTGTCGTTTGTGCAAAGTTAATGGTTTGACCAGCTTCAACAGGCATGGAAACCACGGTACCCGTCAATGGGGAGCGAATCTGTGTGTAGCCCAATTCAGTTTGTGCTGTATTCACATTAATCTGTAATTGTTTCAGCCGATATTCATTTGACTCAACATCTGCAATCGCTTGTTTAAGCTGATTATTCGCCTGTTCGAGCTCTTCACGAGAGCCTGCTTCAGCTTTGTATAAGGTTAATTTACGCTGATAGTTTTGTTTTAAAGTTTGTAAAGCGACACATTTCGCTGCCAAGTCTGCCTTCGCAGCTTCAAGTTCGGCTTTACTGGTATTGAGCTTGTCCAACTGAGTTGTCGAGTCAATTTCAGCGATTAATTCGCCTTTTTTTACATCCTGTCCTAACTTGATATACAGCTTTTGAATTTGACCTGAGACTTGCGCACCCACGGATACAATATCGGATGCATAAATTTCACCTGTGGCTTTAACAATCTGCGTTAGATCACCTTGAGTGACTTCAACGGTCTGCGGTTCTGGCTGTTTTTTTTGTGCCTGAATATAGAAATAAACAGAAAGCGCTAAAGCAACCAATACCACTAAGACCAAAAAATACTTTAATTTTTTTGATTTTTTTTGCATTTGCATAATAACGAATAATCTTTATTGAGGAGATAACTTTTGATCAACATGTTTTATTCACTTTAATATGATCAAAATTTAAAAATTTTTAATGACACGATTCTAGTGAATTCTATTTTTTCACACTGTCGTACTTATTTATTTTTATGTATCGATAACAGCCAACCGCGTCTATGTGTTGGCTGTCTATCAGAAAAGGGTTTTGGAAAATAATTAAGCGGCAAATGCTCGATTTAAAATTGAAGTCACATCTACTTGTTTAGGATCAAGCATTCCCACCACTTGACCATGAAATTTTTGATACCGCGTCGCAATAAAAGCATTGGCAATAAAATCTGGTGCATAACGTTTCAGCAATACTGCTTGAGAGAGCACAACCAAACGACTGACTAAGCTTCTCCCCATAAATTGTAAATCATCAGGTTCCTGATGAAATAATCTAAACAGTCCCTGCAACTCTTCATTAAGTATTTTGTCGTGACTTGCAGTAGATGCTAAATCTTTAAATAAATGCTCGATTGATTCAGGATCACGTGAAATAGCACGAAGCACATCGAGACACATGACATTACCTGACCCTTCCCAAATGGTGTTTACAGGTGCTTCTTTAAAGAGACGAGCCATGATGCCATGTTCAACGTAGCCATTACCACCAAAGACTTCCATCATTTCACCAGTCATTTCTACTGCTCTTTTACAAACCCAAAATTTTGCTGCTGGTGTCATGATACGTTTCCATGCCAAACAAAGTTCACTGTCATGTTCATAACAATGAGCCAAATGGAAACTCAACTGCATTGCCGCTTCAGTTTCTAAAGCAAGATCTGTGAGCACAGACCGCATTAATGGTTGCTCAATGAGTCTCTTACCAAATGCTTGACGTTGACGAGTATAGGCAATGCTTTGTACTAGGGCCTGACGCATAATGCCACTTGAACCTACCGCACACGTTAATCGGGTATAATTCGCCATTTCAATAATCGTTGGAATGCCGCGTCCAGCCTCCCCCATCATAATGCCCCAAGCTTCTTTAAATTCGACCTCAGAGCTGGAGTTGCTGCGATTTCCAACCTTCTCTTTGAGTCGTTGAATATGAATCGTATTTTTTGTGCCATCTTCCAACCAACGCGGAACAAAGAAGCACGCCAATCCATCATGCTCAGTTTTAGCAACAACCAAATGTGCATCGCACATAGGTGCTGAAAAAAACCATTTATGCCCAGTTAGTAAATAGGCTTGTCCTCTTCCAGACGGCCCAATTGGAACAGCTGTCGTTTCATTAGCACGCACATCAGAACCTCCCTGCTTTTCAGTCATGCCCATTCCAATCCAAATCGATTTTTTCTGAGCAATTGGTAAATCGCGTTCATCATATTCAGTGGATAAAAGTTTATCTCCTAGCTTTTTCCACAGCTCCGGTTCTTTTTGAATTAATGGAATGCTGCCCAAGGTCATTGAATTTGGACATAAGTTTCCACACTCCACTTGACCACTGAGGAAGAATTTTGCTGCCCAATCCACCCAACCAGATTCTTGAGTGAAATTTAGAAAAGGATGTGCATGAACCGCATATTTACGATTTAACGCCATCCATTTGTGCCATGAAGGATGAAATTCAACAAAATCTGCCCGTCTACCTCGAGCATCAAAACTATGTAAAATAGGAGGATGTTTATTGGCAAGATCAGCATGGTGATAAAAGCTTTCACAACCTACGACTGCACCAAATTCACTTAAATGGACTGAGTTTCTACTGCCATAACGCTGTAAGATTTCTTGTAAGATTGGATCTGTTGTATATAGATTGTAATCTTGAAGCTCATCAAATTGATTATGTATTTGATGTGTCATCCATGCCGACATAAACGCACCCTCTTTGGAATTTTTATCTATAACTTGATTATTTATATTTTCGAGTATAGCTTTTGAAAGTAGATTATCTAGTGCAAATGATGACCTGAATTGTCATTAAATTTTATTAACGTCTTAATATGATCTCAGTATTGTGTTCTGCTATTGTTGCATCATCTTTCGATATTTTGCTGGTGGCATACCCTTACAGCGCTTGAATGCTCTAGAAAAAACAGATACTTCCGCATAACCCAACCGTTCAGAAATTTGATCTATTGTGAGATCAGTACCCAGCAATAAATCATCTGCCAAATCCTCACGTAAATTTTTAACCAATTGGTGAAACGTAATCCCTTCATTGGCTAAATTGCGCTGAATGGTACGAACATTGACAGCTAAAGCTTTGGATATATCTTCAATCGTCGGCATTTGTGATGCATTCTTTAATAAAAACTCGCGTATTTTTTTACTATAGTCCCCTAAGCTTTTTCGGCGTCGAAATACATGCTCACACTCTTTCTGGTAACGCATAAAAGTGAAGTCATCAGCTTGACGCAATGGGGTAAGCAACAATTCAGATTGAATCGTGATTCGACTTTGTGGTTTCTCATAGAAAATAGGATAACCAGTTAATTCTTCTATCTGATTTGCATAGCAAGGCTTGGCCATGGCTAAATCTATCTGAAATGGTAATTGAGCACCAAGAATGTCATTTTGAAGTGTGATGATAGTCGCAATATCTCTTTCTAAAATAAATAATTGCATATCAGCACTTAGGTCATGATGAAATAAATTTAAATGTGTAAATTCACCATCTTCTTGCAAAGCCACATCAGAAAAAATTGCACCTAATTTTAGATACCGTATCGCAATCAACAACGCTTCTCTGACATTGGCACTACTTAAAATTGCAAATCCCCAAGCCCCTAATGTGGTGGTGTGATGTCGAAGCCCAGCTTCGAGCGCAATGGGATGTTCATCAGAGATTAGATTCAGAATATTTCTGATGATCTGTAATTCATTTCGCTCTTGGATTTCAAAATTTTCTTGATAAAGATCCTGTTTCGTCAGTTGTGTATTTTCTAGGCATTGCTCAAAAGTAATACCGTAGCTTTCAGCAACATGACATAGTACCCGAGCTGTATTCGCTTCCCTTAAAAACTTCCATGAATTAAGCATCATTGTTCGCGTTTTTATTTGTCATCTAATGTCAAATTTAACTGTTTAATTATCATTCTACAAGTGAATTCAATCTCTTATATTCATAAAAAAAGAAAATGGAATTTTTTATGAACATGTATGCCAATCTTGCTGAGGAACAGCAAAGCCTGGTCAATGAACTCACGGCGTTATATCAAAAAACCAAAGCCGAGATGAACGACCAAGATATTGATCATATTCGAAATGTTGCTGCATATTCAAAGGCTATAAAATTACGCAGTGAGCAACTTATTCGTGAATGTGTAAGTTTAGAATCTTGGGGACGGGGCATTATTCTGGGTTGTTTACACACCCTACTCGAATTTTCAGAGCTCGGTCATAACATCATGCACGGAAGTTATGATCACCTCCCCCAAGCAACCGAGTTTCATTCAGAACGCTGGGTATGGGACTTTGTGACTGATCCTCGTGAATGGCGCGTCATGCATCATCAAAATCATCATCCATTTACCAACATCGTCGGCAAAGATCATGATTTAGGGTATTCCTTTTTAAGAAGCTTGGCAGGTCAAAGCTGGTACGGGCATCACAGTGTTCAATTGCTGATTTACAGTGCGCTGATGATCACTCCATCCTACTATTTCACACTCTATACAGCCACATCAGCAGCACGTACAGAAGGTCGAAAGATCCTTTCCAAAGAAACCTTTACTCAATCACTTCGTCTCATAAAAGCTCATGCTCAAAAACAGTTTATTGAAGCACCAGTTGCTGCAAAATGGTCAAAAAAAATACCTGTTTTTATCGGAAATTATCTTACAACGACGATAGGCTATGGTTTTTTACTTCATATCCTCTTCTTAGAACATCACGCTGAAAATTTGGAGCTTTATTCAGATCCTGGACCTGATGAGACGCAAGAAGAATATTTCATACGACAGATTAAAAGTACCACCAATTTTATCCCATATGCACCGCTGGATCAGTTTCTCAAAAAGATCCTTGATGATGAGGTCCCGTATCCAAATCCACCTCCATTTGAAATCTTTTATGGCGGATTAGATACACATCTTGAGCATCATTTATTTCCAGATTTAGCATGTAATCGTCAAAGACAAATCAAAGCTGTAGTACGTAGTATTTGTGAAAAATATCAATTGCCTTATCACAATTCACCCATGGAAGAGCTGATTCCAGCGATACCGCTCAGCCTCATCAAAAGAACTCTACCTTTTGGTAATCAAGAAAAAAATAACCCTTTCAAATTACTCATTCGACCAAAAGAATTTCTAAAACGTATCAAACGAGGAATTCAATATCAGCCACCCTCAACCATGACATATTTACACAAGCCACAGTTCTATAATGCGTCGGCAAAAGTTGTACAAGTCGAAATAGAGCTTAATGGTCAAGTCAAAACACTCAAACTGAGCAAGCCTCAAGGCTGGGAACATTTAAAATGGCAGGCAGGTGCATTTATTTCATTAAGCTTTGAAATAAATGGGCAAACTTATATTCGTCAATACAGCTTATTGCATGAAAGCCAAAGCGCAGATGGCTATTTTGAAATAGCAGTGAAACGTACACCTGCTGGCATTGTTTCTCACTATATTCATGATCATGTTCCTGTAAATACAGAGGTGAAGATTGTAAGTCCACCACAATCTACACCCGATTTTGTTTTAGACACCCTCCCGCCGAAGTTAATCTTTATCGCAGCAGGAGTCGGTATTACACCAATTTTAAGTATGTTAAGAAAATATCATCGTATCGAAAGTAAAGCTGAAGCTCATTTGTTTTACTTTAACCATGATGAAAATTCTATTTTGTTTGAAAATGAGATTCGTCAAATCGCGAAGTATTCAAATTTGAATGTTCACTTCATCTGCTCCAAAGTTCAGAACGAGTCGGCATCTGATTTACGACAAGGACGTTTTAGTCTTGAAATTTTCCAACCTTATATTCGAGATTTTAAATGCCAACACGTATATGCCTGCGCCCCTCAAGCATTAATCGATTCTGCTCGCCAACAACTTATTCAAGCAGGCGTTAAAGCAGCAGCATTTCACACAGAAAATTTTAAACCTGCTCCTCTCAGTTTTGAGTCTGATGGTGTTACACGTCGAGTAATTTTCAAAAAAAGTAATACAAGTATCGACATTCAAGGGAATGTCACTTTACTTGAAGCCGCGCGTCAAGCTGGTTTAAAACTGCCAAGCGGTTGTCAACAAGGTTTATGCAAAGCCTGTGTATGCACTAAATTGGAAGGTCAAACTCAGTTAGAAGTTGATTCATCCACTATTCAACATCGCATTACGCTATGCAACACTGTGGCTCGCTCACCAATCATTGTGCTTGATGTTTAACAAAGATTCTTAAGTTAATCGCCGTCATGAAGTAATCATGCAATGCTTCATGACAGCACGATTCAAACACTTAAACAACCAAACCTATGATTCATATCCAAAAATTGCACAACCAAAACCTTACTGTAAATCATCGTTAAATCCTTTTAACCTGAACCAAATATTCTATTGGTGAATATTCAAATAAACCCTTAATTTATATGAGGGTAATTGGAATTTTATTTACAAATTAAACACTCCAATTGAACGCATCATGATTTATGATGAATTTGTAAACTCAATAAAACACACATTCTTGTCACAATGTTGCTTTAGAATGATCAAACAAAACGGTTCATGTCTCTGGTATTGGAAGCGCTAGATCTTATAAAAGTGAATGCTCAGCCAACCATCAAGAAAGACATATATTATAAATGGAGAATGAATATGAGCGATGACTCAAAAAAATGTCCTGTCACCCACTTAACAACTGATGCTGGTGCTCCTGTAGTAGACAACCAAAACAGTATGACAGCAGGTGCACGTGGTCCTTTACTTGCACAAGATTTATGGCTGAATGAAAAATTAGGTAACTTTGTTCGTGAAGTGATTCCTGAGCGTCGTATGCACGCGAAAGGTTCTGGGGCATTTGGCACCTTCACTGTTACCCATGATATTACGCAATATACTCGCGCTAAATTATTCTCTGAAATCGGTAAAAAAACCGATATTTTTGTGCGCTTCTCTACAGTTGCTGGCGAACGTGGTGCAGCAGATGCTGAACGTGATATCCGCGGTTTCGCAATGAAATTCTACACTGAAGAAGGTAACTGGGATTTAGTAGGTAATAACACTCCAGTTTTCTTCTTACGTGATGCGCGTAAGTTCCCTGACTTAAACAAAGCAGTAAAACGCGATCCTAAAACCAACAAACGTAGTGCAACCAACAACTGGGATTTCTGGACTTTACTTCCAGAAGCATTACATCAAGTGACGATTGTCATGTCAGACCGCGGTATCCCAGATGGTTACCGTCACATGCATGGTTTTGGTAGCCATACCTTCAGTTTTATCAATGCCAACAACGAACGATTCTGGGTTAAATTCCATATGCGCACGCAACAAGGCATTAAGAATTTAACTGATGCAGAAGCTGAAGCGATTATTGCGAAAGATCGCGAAAGTTCTCAAACTGACTTATTTGATGCGATTGAACGTGGTGATTTCCCAAAATGGAAAATGTACGTCCAAATCATGCCTGAGTTAGATGCAGAGAAAGTTCCATATCACCCATTTGACTTAACCAAAGTATGGCCTAAAGGGGACTATCCTTTGATCGAAGTCGGTGAATTCGAACTTAATCGTAACCCTGAAAACTACTTCCAAGACGTAGAACAAGCTGCCTTTGCTCCAAGTAACTTAGTGCCAGGCATCAGCTTCTCACCTGACCGTATGCTTCAAGCACGTCTGTTCAACTATGCAGATGCTGCACGCTACCGTGTTGGTGTTAACCATTATCAAATTCCAGTGAATGCACCGCGTTGCCCTGTTCACTCAAACCGTCGCGATGGTCAAGGCCGTATTGATGGTAACTATGGTGCTTTACCACACTATGAACCAAATAGCTTCAGCCAATGGCAGGAACAACCGCAATATAAAGAGCCACCATTAAAAATTTCTGGTGCGGCAGATTTTTGGGATTATCGCGAAGATGACAATGACTATTTCAGTCAACCACGCGCATTATTCAATCTCATGAATGATCAGCAAAAACAGGCTTTATTTGACAATACAGCCGCAGCGATGGGCGATGCATTAGATTTCATCAAATACCGCCATATTCGCAACTGCTATGCATGTGACCCAGCCTATGGCGAAGGTGTTGCTAAAGCATTAGGCATGACTGTCACTGATGCACAAGCCGCTCGTGCAACTGACCCAGCACAAGGAAATCCTGGCTTACTTTAATTAATATCTCCATAAAAAAAACCGCTGTTATCAGCGGTTTTTTTTATTCAAACAATTAGTTTTTTACCTTCCCGAATACAATAAAATGGACTGATAAATTTAGATGCGTTTTTCATCGCTTGGTGTAGATCCAACTCAGGTTGATTCCGATCTTCATCTGTTAACTGAAAAGTACGATAGTGAATCGCTAGTGAACGTTTGGCGTGTAAATCTTTATGTGCTTGGAATGCATCAGCAGGATTCATATGTAAATATTGCATCAATGCTCTTGGTTCATATGCACCGATTGGCAGTAAAGCAATCCTTGGTGCACCTAAGCGTTGGTGGATTTCTTTAAAATGATGCGCATAGCCTGTATCACCAGCAAAGTAACAATGACCATGCTCAGATAAAATTGAAAAACCACCCCATAATGCAAGATTTTGATCACGAAGCCCTCGACCAGAACCATGTTGGGCAGGCGTATAGACAATCTTAAAATCTTTAAATAAGGCAGACTGCCACCAATCCATCTCAATCACATGAAATGCTTTCGGCAAATAAGCTGCATTTCCTAGACCTGTGTAGATCGGCATAGCAAACTTTTGATGTAGCCAATTCAAACTCGCCAAATCCATATGATCATAATGATTATGGCTGAGTAATACCGCATGAATCTGGGGTAAATCCTCAAGTGCAATCCCTGCAGGGATAACACGTTTCGGCCCACGCCCATGCTTTGGACTTACATAATCTGCCCATACAGGGTCCGTTAAGAAGTTATATGGACCAATTTGAATTAAAACTGTGGCATGACCTACAAACCAGACTTGCCAATCTTCTAAATCGGCATGCGGACGAGCCTCAGGCTTAGCACGTTTGGTTTGAATAAAGTCCTGTTGCTCTTTCGCAAAATCACCTTGCCATGTAAAGCTTTTTCGAGCCATCAACCATTTGTATAAATTCCACTGATTAAGTTGTGCTGGACGTGGCTCCTGATTAATGAATCTTTGACCATTGTGGTGATCCATTGAAACCAATTTGAGTTTTGGTTTAAACCACACATGCCGAATACAATCTTCAGTCTTTAATTGATAGTGCAGATTTGAATCCTGCGGCTTCCGTCCAACAACAAGTGTAGACTCTGGATTACTCGAAGTCGTTGTTGGAATATCAGTCAAATTAGACATAATAAATGTAAGCACCTTAAACCGAAGCGATTTTGAAATAGTTGATTATTCAGTTATATAAATAGATTATGTTCATCATCCATTCGAATTTTTCAATCAAGTTTTTAAAAGATACACTGTGCGTGTTTCATTTTAGACAACATCAATTTCAATTCTTATGATGTGGTTGCAATTTCACCAATAAATTGTGAATTAGACCACCGATCATCCCTATATTACTCATCATATACAACTCAGACTTTCTTTTTGTTTATGATTTTGTTGTTTTTTTCTGATTTATGCATTTTTTTTAAGCATGCATAGATAGATTAAATTGAAGAAATTAATATTTGTTTTTAATGTCATTTAACGCTGAACATCTGATCACTCAAAGCTTCAACATACTTTTCTCAACATTATTATTTTTCAGCTACTTAAAGTTGAAACACTTAGTTTCAACTTTAATGGATACAATCTTATCTAAACCTATACAAATCAAACACTCATTCACGATGTGAGTTAACTCTTGTAATGTAAAATTTCTATCCAAGTAAGAAATTAAATGCATGTAAATTTTAAAATATAAAAAAATGCTTCATTCACTAACTAAATACCAAAATACATCTACTTATTGATCAATTTCACTTATACTCATCTTCAGCGAAATTAAGACATTTTTTAGATTATTCTCTGGAAGGCTATATGGAATTACGGCATTTGCGCTATTTTATTACAGTTGCAGAAGAGCTTAATTTTAGCAAAGCTGCACTTAAGCTATATACAGCACAGCCTTCACTCAGCCAACAAATCAAAGATTTAGAAGAAGATGTTGGTGTGCGTTTATTGAATCGTACTAAGCGAAAAGTTGAGCTGACCGAAGAAGGCGCTGTGTTTCTGGAACAGGCGAGACTCACCATTGCTCAAGCAGAAAAAGCAATTAATATGGCGCGCCAAGTGTCGAAAGCAAAACAGAAAACGTTACGCATTGGTTTTGTGCCAGTCGCAGAGATGAAAATTTTTCCTTATGTATTGCCAAATTTGCGCGTGCAAAATCCTGAACTTAAAATCGAGTTGCAAAGTTTAAATAACATTGAACAAATTAAAGGCATAAAAAAAGGTGAATTAGACATTACCTTTACACGTCAGCGCGTAGATTCTGAAGAGATCGAGAGTCGCTTTGTACTGCGTGAGCCTTTAGTTTTTATTCTGCCTAAAGATCACCCTTTGGCAAAGTACGAACGTATTCCTGTAAAAGCGCTTGATGGCATTGATTTTGTGATCCCTTCAGATGAGCAATCTAAAACCCTACATGACACCATTCTAGGCTTTGCTGAACAAAATGGCGTTTCTTTTAAAATTGTTCAAAAAGCTGACAATATCTTGTTTAACATTAACTCTATTGGTATTGGCTTAGGGTGTACGATTCTTCCTGGCTATATTGTGCCGCTTATCTTAGAAAATAGTGTGACTCGTCCACTCGATGTAGAGCTACCTTCTCTGGATCTCTTTGTAAGCTATCGCAAGAATGCCACTGGTATTGCTGTGCAAAAATTTATGGAGTTACTTTCAAAAGTCTTTTATTTAGACTTTAATCAAAGTTCAACGTGAATAAAAAAACCCGCTGAATCGAGCGGGTTTTTTATTCACTGTGCTTTAACACGCAACAGACTGTTTGATCACATGTTTTAAAAATTGATGTAACTCATCAATGGAATCAACAACCGCAAGGGGATGATATTGCTGTAATACCTCAGGTAGATGAACGCCATACGTCACCCCTACACTTGGCATACGAATATTCAATGCCATTTCGAGATCGTATGAGGTGTCTCCTACCATTATCGCTTGATCTGCATTAAAACCAGTTTCGGCTAAAATTTCAGCCAACATCAACGGATCAGGTTTTGATTTTGTTTCACTGGCTGCACGTGTAGATGAAAACAATCTCACACTCTGAGTTTGCTCCAGTACTCGATCTAGCCCCTTACGACTTTTTCCTGTCGCAACAGCCAAATGAATTCCTGATTCTTTGAGATCATGCAACATTTCAGCCACACCATCAAACCAACGATCATGTTTCGAGTGCTCAACATAATGCGCTGAATAAGACTGTAAAATTGCCTCGTGTAAATCAGGAACCTGAGGAAATAAAACCTGCGCAACTTCAGGTAATCCTAAGCCAATAATGCTTTTAGCATCCTCATCAGTCAAAGGTTGATTAAATTGTTTGGCAGCAAATTTTAAGCTTTTAACAATTTGACCCACTGAATCAAATAAGGTGCCATCCCAATCAAAAATAATGAGTTTTACCGCTGATGTCATATTTTGTATCCTAATTTTGATCGGGTGGATGCCATTTAAATATCATATTGATATATTAAGATCTCATCGTTGCATGACCTCGTCATGACACAATGATTCAATCCTTACACAACCACTGAGACGCACTCAGTCTTGTTGAGACTGCACTTCAGGTTTATCCGCTTTTTGTGCGCGAAGTTGTGCAATCAAGCTTTGCATATCCTCAGGCAATGGTGCTTCAATTACTGGATATCCAGGGATCTCTAAGCGCATTGCATGTAAACATAAACGGCGTGGTTTAGGTCCACGATATTCCGTCTCATGCCCGTACTTTTCATCACCCACCAAGGGATGACCAATACTGAGTCCATGTACACGAATTTGATGTGTACGACCAGAAAGCGGTGACGCATACACAAGTGATGCATGCATGAAGCGTTCTGCTACCTTCCATTGGGTTTTTGAAGGTTTTCCTTCTTTAGATACACGTACTCGACGTTCACCATTGGCTAACTCATAGCGATGTAATGGTGCATCGATTAATTGTGAGTCTAATGTGACTTGGCCTTTCACCACAGCAGCATAAGTTTTTTGAATCTTGTGTTCACGAAGCATATCTTGAAGTGTTTTTAACACGCTACGCTTTTTAGAAATCATCACCAAGCCTGAAGTATCTCGGTCAATACGATGGATCAGTTCTAAATATTTTTTCCCCGTCGCTGCGCGTAAGCCTTCAATTAAACCATACGCCACACCACTTCCACCGTGCACCGCAATCCCAGAAGGTTTGTTCACCACTAAAAGACCTTCATCTTCATAAACCACACGGCTTAACAAGCCCTGCGCGACTTTGTCTGATACTGGAGCTTGAGATTCATCTTTTTGTTCATAACGAATCGGTGCAACACGAATTTGATCACCAATATTTAATTTGGTTTCCGCTTTCACACGCTTTTTGTTGACCCGCACCTGACCTTCACGAATTAAACGATAGATTCGACTTTTCGGTACTCCTTTAAGACGAGCGAATAGAAAATTGTCGATGCGTTGCCCCAATTGGTGCTCATCCACTTCAAACCAAGTGACGCTTTGCCATTCTTGCGTAGAATTCATACAGTTACGTTGACCTAAAAAAATACTAAATTCGATTAAAAACTGATCATTTAGACTACCCAATTGACTAGAAATGTCTGTGTAGCCCATAGGCAGATGATCTAAGGTTTGCTATAGTCAGCGCACGGATACCGCCGTAAGTGAACATTTGTTTAGAGATTTCAAAATTTTGAAATTCAAACTAAATTTTTGTTTAGCATAAACTCGGAATGGTCCCAAAAGAATATGCCAACGCCGAAGGCTTATTATATCGGCAAAAAGACAAACTGTTGCGTTTAATTGTGCTTTTGCACATAAATCAGTTTGTTTAAAAAAATATGTCGCCAACAATTATGTTGGTTTTTAAACGTTAACTGATACACATCAGAATGGTCGCAACCTGATTTCTCATTCAGGCTATAACGTTAGATGCATTGGATCTGCACAATTTGTAAAGATACGACGATAATTCCGTATCAAGACACTCTATCAAAAAATTGAAGAGATGATCTTCGAGCAATGTGACAGTGAAAGTAACGAACATCCAATGCACCGTTAGTCCGCCAGTGAATGTTCAGGCTTCTTTAATCAGTGACAGGATTAAAGCCGTATTGCCATCATCAATACGTGAATCAAAATACCGAAGCCCATCAATAAAGGCCGGTAATACACTTAGATCAAACTGATTATGGTGATCTAGGAATTGATCCATGCGGGTTGATGTTCACTACGTAAATCGCGATGTTTTGCTTGTGTATCACTATTAGGTGTTACACCCATGAAACGTATGTTGATCAATGCAACACATGCCGAAGAAGTTCGCGTTGCACTCATCACTGGTCACCGTCTTTACGATTTCGATTTAGAAAATCGTACTCGTGAACAAAAGAAAGCCAATATCTACAAAGGTCACGTGACTCGCGTTGAGCCATCTCTTGAAGCTGTGTTTGTAGAATATGGTGCAGGCCGTCAAGGCTTCCTTTCAATGCGTGAAATCGCAAACTCATATTACAAAGCTGACCCTCGTCAAACTTCAAACATTCGTGAGTTAATCACTGAAGGTACTGAGCTTTTAGTTCAAGTTGAAAAAGAGGAACGTGGCAACAAAGGCGCTGCTCTCTCAACTTTTATTTCCCTTGCTGGTCGTTACTTGGTCTTAATGCCAAACAACCCGAAAGGTGGTGGTATTAGTCGTCAAATTTCTGGTTCAGTTCGTGAAGAATTGAAAGAAATGTTGGCGTCTTTAAATGTACCTCGTGGTATGAGCGTGATTGTACGTACTGCAGGGATTGGTCGCTCACAAGAAGAGCTTCAACTTGATCTTCAGCACCTTCTCGATCTTTGGGCACGCATCCAAAGTACAGCAAATTCTGGCCCTTCTCCAATGCTGGTTCATCAGGAAGCTGGTGTAGTTACTCGTGCAATTCGCGACTATTTACGTGATGATGTTGCAGAAATTTTAATTGATTCTGAACAAGCTTATAACGAAGCCTATAACTTTGTTAAAGCCGTGATGCCGAACCAATTAGACAAGTTAAAAACATATACTTTGAATGAGCCTTTATTTGCTCATTTTGGTATCGAAAGTCAAATTCAAACAGCTTACGAGCGTGAAGTTAAACTTCCTTCTGGTGGTTCAATTGTCATTGACCAAACAGAAGCATTGGTTTCGATCGATATTAACTCTGCAAAATCTACTCGTGGTCACGATGTAGAGGAAACTGCGCTTAGTACTAACTTAGAAGCAGCAGAAGAGATCGCTCGCCAACTTCGCTTACGTGATATCGGTGGTCTGGTCGTGATTGACTTCATCGATATGACCAAAGAACGCAATCAACGTATGGTTGAAGCAAAACTGCGTGAATCAACTCAAAGTGATCGTGCACGTATCCAGTTCGGTCAATTGTCTCGTTTCGGCTTAATGGAAATGAGTCGCCAACGTTTACGCCCTTCTTTAGAAGAAGCGACTGGCTATGTATGTCCACGTTGTCATGGCACAGGTATGGTTCGTGACTTGCGTTCTCTTTCACTTTCGATCATGCGTAAAGTTGAAGAAATTGCACTTCGTGAGCGTCAAGGTGAAGTTCAAGTAGAAGTTCCTGTTGAAATTGCAGCATTCCTTCTCAATGAAAAACGTCATAGCCTCGTCTATTTGGAGCAAACTTCAAATGTACGTGTGACTGTACTCCCTCACCCGCATTTAGAAACGCCACATTACGAAATCTCGTATAATCCTGAAGGCTTTGCACCAACCAGCTATGAACGTACTGAAGCGACTCGTTCAAGTGAAAAAGAGTTGGGTTATGAGTCTTCAGAATGGCACTTAGAAGAAGAGCATGCAGCTCCACATACGCATGCCCCTGTAACGCAGGAAAAAGGCAATAAGCGTCATAAAAACAACCAAAATGCTACACAACCTGCGGTAGCGCAAAAAACTGCGCCAGCAGTAGCTGCTCCAGCAACTAGCCCATGCGCATGGTTAGAAAATCTGTTTGTTCAAAAACAAGCAAGTACGATTGATCAATCGCGTACGGCTAACTCTGCAGCGGCTGCAATTGAACAAATGGTGAACGGTGGTGCCGTAAGTCGTGGTCAATTCGGTCAAATTGCACCTGTAACACCTGTGGCAATTGAAGCATCTGCACCAGTTGAAACAAATGCGTATATTTCACATACGCCTGTTGCGAAAAATGATACACGCGACCAAGAACGTCAAGCTGAAAAAGACGAGCGTCCACAACGTCATAACAAGAAAAATCGCAATAAGCAACGTGACACACGCGAAGTTAACGCAGATCAACATGTGATTGAAGAAGTTGTACAGGCACCTCGCCATGAACAACGTCAAGACAATCGTCATGAGTCACGCAATGAAAACCGTCATGAGCAACGCCAAGAACAGCGTGATCAGAAACGTCATCAAAAGCGCCCTCAACAAAACGAGACAGCTTTCGAAGCACAAACTGAACAAGCTGTGCCACGTCGTGACCGTAATGCACAACGTCCAAATCGTCCAAATCGTCACCGCGATCAAAGTGTATTAAATCAAGAGCAATCTTCAGCACCTGTTGCTCCAGAAGCTCAAGTTAAAGTTGATTTAATTGATGTACCTCGTAATGATGAGCTTAAAACAGCGTTAGTGGTTAATGTTGATCAAGCACAAAGTGAGATTGTTGCATTAACGCCTGAAGTAGCAGCACCTGTAGCAACTGCTCCAGCACCTGTTGTGACAGACGCTGAAGTGTCAGCACCTCAAGTGGAAATTACGGTTGATGAACCTGTCATTGAAGCTGAGGTTAAACCTCAACAAGCACCACAACGTGCAAGTAACGACCCACGTCAACGTCGTCGTAACAAGCATCAACATGACCAGAAAGCAAAATCAGATGCGCCGAAGCTTCGCCCTTCACAAGTGCCAGCTTTAGCACAACATACGGTTTTAAGTTTAATTCAACATGTTTATGGTGCGGATTGCTCTGTATTGATTGAGCAGTTTGGATTAATTCCAACCTTCAATCGCGCATTGCAAAAGTTCACTGAACAGTATGCAGCGAGTTTAAATACTCAATCTGCTGAACCTACTACTGAGAAAAAACCAGTAACACGTGATGTCGCTGTTCAACAAGCTCCAGCTGAGAAAGAGCCTGCACCTGTGTTGGACTTAACACCTCCAAAACCAGTGTCTGATAAGCGTGTTGCAAACGATCCACGTGAGCGTCGTCGTCTTGCAAAACTTGCAGCAGAGCAAGCAAAACAAGCGCGCCTTGAAGAAGTTGCAGCACAAGAAGCCGTGAAAGTTGAAGCACCTGTTACGGATGCTCCACAAGCGGCTGATGCAACATCTGATGTTGCACATCAAGAAACAGCAACACAGATAGCTGAAGTAACTCAATCTGAAGTGAAGACTGAAGAAAAAGTTCAAACATCTTCAGAACAGCAACCTGAAGAAAAATCTTCAGAATCGACTGAAGTTGCGTCTACAGAAGCAGAAACTGCGAAAGTTGAAGTTGCGGAAGTTGCCGTAAATGCTGAAGATAAATCTGCACAAGTTGAAGCAGATAAGGATGATGCAGAACAGCAGGAAGAAGATAAACCTGTTCGTCCGCGTCGCCCTCGTGGTCGCCCACCAAAAAAAGTAACACCATCAGCTGAGTAATTTGCTTAAACTACATTAGCTTTTGACAAGCCTAGTCATTACGGTGGCTAGGTTTTTTTGTTATGGTCTTTAAAGTTTTGACTGAAAAATCCTGTTCAGAATTGATCAATTTTTCAAAATGGATAAGATATTCAGTGACAAAACCAAGTAAAAAACTTGCGAAAAATTAAAGACTAAACGGAATATCACAAAAAATAGGACCAGTATGAGCCAGACTTATCAAAACGATCTCATTGGAATCAAAGACGTAGCTGCACGACTCCCACATTTGGTCACGAAGTTGCCAAATATTCTTGTCGGGCTCAAACAGGCTTATTTACGTACTCCTAAAACGCCAGCAGGTCTTGCCCTCGCTTTTGAGCGTGCAGCGCAAAAAAATCCTCAAGGTATTGCGCTGTTATGTGAAGATCAGAAATATACCTACCAACAACTAAATGATTGGGCAAACCAAATTGCACACTACTACATCGCTAAGGGTGCAAAAAAAGGTGATGTGATTGCGGTCATTGTTGAAAACCGTAGTGAACTTATTGCCACCGTCATTGGTCTTGCAAAAATTGGGGTTGTTTCAGCGCTCGTCAATACGTCTCAAACAGGTAAGGTACTTACCCATAGTATTAATTTGGTTAAACCAATCAGCGTAATTGTCGGTGAAGAATGCCGTGAAGCTGTAGATGAAGTACGCGAACAACTGACTGTAGCAAAAGATAAGCTCTATTGGTTTGCTGATCAAAATACACGCCAAAATGCTGGTCAAGCACCTGATGGCTATCATAATCTTGCACAAGAAATTTTATCTGAATCTAAAGATAATCTAGCTGAAACACATAAGGTGACTGGTGCTGACGGCTTATTCTACATCTATACGTCTGGCACAACAGGTTTACCAAAAGCCGTAGTCTTTACCAATAGTCGTTGGATGTTAGCGTATGGCACATATGGTCATGTCCTCAATCTAAATAAAGATGACGTTATGTATGTCACTTTACCGCTTTATCATGCTACAGGCATAGTAGTGTGCTGGTGTGGTGTAATTGCTGGTAGTTCGACACTAGCGATTCGTCGTAAGTTCTCAACCTCTTCTTTTTGGAAAGATGTTCAAAAATTTAATGCATCAGCAATTGGTTATGTTGGTGAGCTATGTCGCTATCTTCTAGATGCACCTGAATCACACCAAGATCGCAATCATCGCGTCACCAAGATGATTGGTAACGGCATGCGTCCAAATATTTGGGATAAATTTAAAACTCGCTTTGGCATTGAAGAAGTACTCGAACTTTATGCTTCAAGTGAAGGTAATGTCGGCTTTTCCAATATTTTAAACTTCGACAACACCGTAGGTTTCTCTCCTATTCCTTATGCCATTATCCAATATGACAAGGAAAAAGAAGCTCCTATTCGTGATGCAAAAGGTCATTGTATTAAAGTCAAAAAAGGTGAAACAGGCTTATTGATTGGTAAAATTACTAATCGCTCACCATTTGATGGTTATACCGATCCAGAAAAGAACAAATCCTCGATCATGCATGATGTTTTTACCAAAGGAGATTCTTATTTCATCACGGGTGACCTCGTGCGAGATATCGGGTGCCGCCATGCTCAATTTGTTGACCGTCTCGGTGATACCTTCCGCTGGAAAGGTGAGAATGTCTCTACAACTGAAGTTGAAAATATTTGTAGTGATTATGAAAAGATCACAGAAGCAGTGGTATACGGCGTTGAAATTCCAAATACTAACGGTCGTGCAGGTATGGCAGCCATCACTTTAGCAGAAGGTGCTGAACTAAATGAGCAAGATTTATCCAATATGGCTCAGTTCTTTAAGAAATCTTTGCCTAGCTATGCAGTTCCTGTGTTCTTACGTGTACAGAAAACACTCGAAACCACAGGAACATTTAAATATCAAAAGAGTAAGTTGAAGGAAGAAGCTTATTTTCCAGACAAAACTTCAGATCGTATTTTGGTTTTATTACCAAATGAAGATGCATATTGCGATTTAAATGAAGAGATTCTGAAAAATATTGAACAGTATAAATATCGTTTTTAAGCTAAAATCGATTGTTTTTTGGCTAGAAAACACGAAATTGTGTCATTTCTAGCCAAACGTAACAAAGTTTTATATTTTTTACTTGCGCTACTCAAATAACTTGCTAAAATACGCAACATCAAAACGAGATGGGTCGTTAGCTCAGTTGGTAGAGCAGCGGACTTTTAATCCGTTGGTCCCGCGTTCGAGTCGCGGACGACCCACCACTTATTTTGAAACCCCTATGGGTCGTTAGCTCAGTTGGTAGAGCAGCGGACTTTTAATCCGTTGGTCCCGCGTTCGAGTCGCGGACGACCCACCAGATTCTTAAAAAAGCCTTTCATCTTGAAAGGCTTTTTTATTGCCTGCAATATAATACAAGTTACCCTCATAGAGTATCAATTCTTATATCTTCAAAGCTTTTGACGTTGCAAAGTATATGCACGTGACGGAAGCGGATTGTCTTTAAAGAAAGTTTGGTTCACTTGCGTTGCATTGGCAATTTTATCAAGATCCATGACCATATTACCCTGCTCATCCAAATCGTAAAAAAACTGAACCCCACTCTCTCTCAAAATAATGATTTGATGGTGATGCGGATCATACAACCAACGATCTTGGCGATATTGACGTTGCGTTGTAAATTCAACCTTACCACGATGCATAAAAATACGATGAGCTGTGCCATCAGCCAATAAATTGATAATAAACTCAGCTTCACCCTTATCACAACGAGCAAAGCCATCATCACATTGCATGGTGGTTTGGTAACGACCTACAAATTTCTGCCATTCTTTAGCAACAGACTGCGGTGTTGTATCCGCATTCTCTTGAACTGGAGGCCGTGCCTTACCTGCGACATTCGTTAATGAGTTAGAAGACTCAGGCGTATGCGACTCCTGAATTTGGTTGATGTGTTCAATATGTGGCGATTCATTCTGGCTACATGCCGCAAGTGCAATATTCATGATGGCGATAATGCTGAACATTGAGATTGAATGAACTTTAAAATTTAAATTCATCATTTTATATCTTGAGCCATTTCATAAATTGCGATGTATAAAAATATTATCCTTATAAAATAGGGATATACAAGTATTAGCCTGATCTGACTATTTATGCAGAACCTATACCACATCTGGGTTTTATCTTTTTTATTACATAAAATTACGATATTTTTTGAATAATTTCCTTTAAAACTAAAAATTATTCTCCATATAAAATGTATAGACAAACGTTAAAGAGAAATTACGAAGTCTATTTCATGACTATTTTAGGTTCTAAAGGAGAACTCAATGGCCAATGTTGGTTTATATCGCTCAAACCGCTCTAACATGATTGCTGGTGTGATGGGCGGTATTGCTGAACGTTTTGGTTGGAATGCGAATTTATTACGAATTATTTTTGTTCTAGTGTCAGTGATGAGCGCTGCATTTCCAGGAATTTTAGTGTACTTAGTGCTCTGGTTAGTGATGCCAAAAAATAAAGTTCAGCACGAACATTCAAATACTTATGATCGTCCAATGCGTACTGTACATCAGGACAGATCACCGCTTTAACTTGAGTTTACCCTCAATCACCCACACAACCTCGGGTGAGTTTTTCAACACGATAATTTCCCCCAATTATCGTGTTTTTTTTATTCTCATTTTGCATCTTTCTCAAAATAGCGCTAACTTGAACAAAACAATAAATATGGACAATCAATGGCACAGTCGGAATGGATGGTATTGTGGCTATGCGCACTGGCCGCATTATTACATGGCCTGAGCGGTTTCGGCTTTCCCATGATGAGTACCGCCGTACTCTCTACTCAACTCCCGCTCAGCCTCGCTGTCACTTTGGTCATTCTTCCCTGTCTCATTTTAAATTTAATTCTGCTAACTGCTCACCCTCACTATTCAATATGGCAGAGCATTCAACACTACAGTGTAAGATTTTTCCCCCTTATTCTAAGTAGCTTAGTTGGCAGTCTGCTTGGGGTAAAACTTTTATTGTGGCTCAATGAAGGTTATTTAAAGCTTTTACTTGGCATGGTGATGGTACTGTATGTGATTGATCAATTACGACAACATTCATTCACCGTCAGCCCGTCAGTGCTCAATATGCTGATATTCGGTCTGTTAGCAGGCATTATCGGTGGTGCTACCAATGCAATGGCACCATTTCTAATGATGTATTTACTCAGCTGTCAGCTGAGTAAAACCGATATTGTGATCGTGAGTAATTTAAGCTTTATCGGCAGCAAATTGATACAAATCCTTCTACTTTACCCAATTTTGGTCAATATTGATGAGCATCAACAACTTTTAGTCATGTTGATCTGTGTTTTTGCAATATTTGGGGTATGGATCGGAGGATGGATCAGGCAACATATCTCTCAACAGTTTTTTAAAAATACAGTATTGATCCTATTACTTTTGCTCGGCATTCAAGCCCTGTGGCAAAGCTATAATTTATTAGAACAATCGATTTCATTGTTTAAATAGTATATTTTGAAAAATGATAAGGATATTCATTCTTCAGAATTAAGAAGTTTAATATACGCAATTTTAAATCTATAGCGACATTCAAAAGGAGCGAATATGACGGAACAACTCGCGACCCCAACCAACATGATGCCTAAAGGGCTGATCAAAGGTTGGGTGTTGATACTGATCGCCGCTTTTATTTCTTATGGACTCTATCAAGTCTTACCCTATGATGAAAATGCCAATAAAGGTTTGGCATTACTCTGCTTTATCGGCATTTTATGGCTGACTGAGGCCATCCACATCACGATTACCGCCCTATTGGTACCCGTACTCGCAGTTCTTCTCGCGATGCCTATGGCTAAAGGCGATGAGCTTATACCAATCACAACACAAGCGGCATTAGCTACATTTGCAGATCCTGTGATTTTTTTATTTTTTGGTGGCTTCGCATTAGCGACCGCGTTGCATATTCAAAAGCTCGATAAAAAAATTGCGATGTGGATCATCTCTATGTCTGGTGGTCATCTCGGCATCTCTGTAATGGCAATTTTTGCTGTAACAGCACTTTTATCTATGTGGATTTCAAATACGGCAACTGCTGCAATGATGTTACCGCTTGCTCTTGGTTTACTTTCTCACTTGGATTTAACCAAAGACCGAAAAACATTTGTTTTTATCCTGTTAGGCATTGCCTATTCTGCAAGTATTGGTGGCTTGGGGACGATGGTTGGCTCTCCACCAAATGCAATTGCAGCAAAAGCTTTAGACTATGATTTTGCAGATTGGATGAAAATCGGTTTACCGATGATGCTGCTTATTTTACCTGCCATGCTCTTGAGTCTTTATCTGGTACTTAGACCTAAGCTCAATCATAAAGTGCAATTTGTGACTGAGGATATTCCTTGGACGGGTACTCGAATTGCAACAATGGTATTGTTTGTCTGTACGGCTATTGCTTGGATCTTCAGCAAAAAGCTGACCGAGAACTTTGGTATTTCACAACCTGATACTTGGATTGCTGTTCTGGCAGCATGCTTGGTCGTGATTATCGGCACTGCAACATGGAAACAAGTTGCTGAAAATACAGATTGGGGCGTTTTATTTTTATTTGGCGGTGGTTTAACCCTCAGTGCAATTTTAAAAGATTCAGGCAGTTCATTGGTACTCGGTCAAACGCTTGCAAATGTGTTTGGTGATACCTCACCATTGATGATTATTTTTGTTGTAGCAGCATTTATTGTCTTTTTAACAGAATTCACCAGTAACACTGCATCTGCTGCACTGTTAGTACCAGTCTTTGCAGCGATTGCCGATCAAATGGGTATGCCTAAGGAAATTTTAGTTATTGTGATCGGCATTGGTGCTTCTTGTGCATTTATGCTTCCTGTTGCGACACCACCAAATGCCATCGTATTTGGTACTGGACATATTCAACAGTCCGAAATGATGAAAGTCGGGTTCGTCCTGAATATTATGTGTATTTTCATTGTTTCACTATTTATCTATTGGTTCTTTATCTGATCTAAATAAATGTTCAAAAAAGAAAAAAGCACGATATCGTGCTTTTTTCTTGTTGATTCAAAGCCAGTCTTTTATTTATTTTGCAACACCCAACCAAGTGAATTTTTGTGGTACGGCATCTAGCTTGATACTGCGTTCAATCTTGGCGGATTTCAAATCAATCTCATGAATCTGTTTCGTCACCACATTATTGATGAAAACACGATCTTGCTGACCATGCGCAATCAGCGCTGCCTTCGCGATCGCTTCTGAACCTTGCTCAATCAATTGAATACGATGTTTCACTATCCAAGACTCAGTATCTAAAATCACCAATTGCCCCAATGAGTCAAGTATCACGAAATAATCGCCAGATTGGCTATACGTCTGCTGAAGACGTTTCACATTGGTATCTTTCTCAGTCCATGGAATTTGTTGAACCAACTTATTTGCACCATTGATAATGAATAAATCAGGTGTAGCGGATGCCAATCCAACTAGCTCTTTCGCATTGGCTTGGCCAACGACTGTACCAATACGAACGTCCAACTTAATCTTCGAGTCTTTAAAAAGACCTGCAACACCATGCTCGACAAGCAATACGCCGTCTTCACAGCCAAATGCACTATAACCTTTAACCGATGAAGCACCGTGCAAACCTGGACACGTATTTTGTAAATTATTTTGACCATGGAAATGATCACCATGCAGTTCGTAATTTCTCACCACACTTGCTAATGTTTCACCTGATCCTGAATATGAACTCAATACATACTCACCCAACGGTTCAGCTACACCATGATGTTTAAATGGCAGCTTTTGCGATGCCACATTTTTTGAAGCGATTCCTGCATCTGTAAATACATCAAATTTTGATGTTTCAGTCTCACTACCATCATAAAAAATAGCAGCCTGACCATTAAAATTCCGATAATGCGTAGGTGCAGCACCATTGAGTTGGAAGTTCAATAACTGAGGTGAAGCAGTTCCCTTATCAGTTAAACCGCTGTCATAAAAATTAACAGTGCCACCAACTCGATCCATCAAGATGCCGTAACGTGCACTTGGACTGCTATGTAACGCAAATGGCATCGTCTTGAGTTGTTTAACATCGATGACTTTTTGCTGTTCTAAATCGAATAAACTTAATTCTGGTCGATCGACTTGATCATTGATGATCAAAAGTCTCCCCTCTTGATTTACCACAGTTGTTGGTTTTTCAGGCGGATTATTCTGATTTGATTTGTTGTTATCACTACCACCACATGCTGTCAGTAAAATAGCTGAAAGCAAAATGCTGATCTTTGGTAATTGGTTTTTCATGGAGATCATCTCTTATTATGACAATACGTTACATTTGAAATGTTATAACATAACATTTATAACATAGTGATACAGAGATTCAAAGATTTATTCATTATCTCCGATGGAATATTCCCAATGAGACGCCAAAAGTTAAAGTAAAAATGAAATCAAATGAGGTTTATTTCATGCCATCTGATTAAAAACTTCGACATCTAGGAAAGAACACTATAAATGTCGTTCTGCTCCAAGTATGCAAACTTTTTAGCAATTGAGTTGGCCGCACAAATTTATGGACTAACCTTTGCCACTCCCTGCTAAAGTCCTTATAATTGAGCGCAATTTTTCTCTAATTTTAAGTGGATGACCATGAGTCGCGCCATATCGCATATTGATACTTTCCAAGGCTTAATTCTTGCCTTACAAAACTACTGGGCGGAGCAAGGCTGCGTCGTGTTACAGCCTTACGACATGGAAATGGGTGCAGGTACATTCCACACTGCAACTTTCCTACGCGCATTAGGGCCTGAAACTTGGAACGCTGCATACGTTCAACCTTCACGTCGTCCGAAAGACGGTCGTTATGGTGAAAACCCAAACCGTTTGCAACATTACTACCAATTCCAAGTGGTACTTAAGCCAAACCCAGACAACATCCAACAGTTGTATCTTGACTCGCTTAAAGCGATTGGTATTGATCCGTTGGTACATGACATTCGTTTCGTAGAAGACAACTGGGAATCTCCAACGCTTGGCGCGTGGG
Source organism: Acinetobacter sp. YH12239 (assembly GCF_013417635.1). Lineage (NCBI taxonomy): Bacteria > Pseudomonadati > Pseudomonadota > Gammaproteobacteria > Moraxellales > Moraxellaceae > Acinetobacter > Acinetobacter sp. YH12239. The sequence continues at coordinate 48,580 of NZ_VPDP01000006.1, forward strand.
GCTTAGGTTGGGAAGTATGGTTAAACGGCATGGAAGTGACTCAGTTCACTTACTTCCAACAAGTCGGTGGTGTTGAGTGCTATCCTGTTACTGGTGAAATCACTTACGGTTTAGAGCGTCTTGCAATGTATTTGCAAGGTGTTGATTCTGTATATGATTTAGTTTGGACTAAAGGTCAGTTTGGTACAGTGACTTATGGTGATGTATTCCATCAAAATGAAGTTGAACAGTCGACTTATAACTTTGAATATGCACCTGTTGATAAACTGTTTGAACTCTTCGACTTCTATGAAACTGAAGCAACACGTTTAATCGAAGCAAAACTTCCACTTCCTGCGTATGAGCAAGTGGTTAAAGCCTCTCATAGCTTTAACTTGCTTGATGCGCGTGGTGCGATTTCTGTGACAGAACGTCAGCGTTATATCTTACGTGTACGCACATTGGCGCGTTCAATTGCAAATGCTTATGTGGCTGCACGTGCGGAACTTGGTTTCCCAATGGCAGAACCAGCACTACGTGATGAAGTATTGGCACAGTTAAAGGCACAAGTTGAAGCAGAAGCAAAATCTGAGGAGAGCAAATAATGTCTAAACATACCGTTTTGTTCGAATTAGGTTGTGAAGAACTTCCACCAAAAAGCCTTAAAAAATTGCGTGATGCACTACAAGCTGAAACTGTAAAAGGCTTAAAAGATGCAGGCTTGGCTTTTGATTCAATCGAAGCTTATGCTGCTCCACGTCGTCTTGCACTTAAAATTGTCAACGTTGATGGCGCGCAAGCGGACACGCAAAAACGTTTTGATGGCCCTGCGAAACAAGCAGCGTTTGATGCTGAAGGCAACCCAACGAAAGCGCTTGAAGGCTTTATGCGTGGTCAAGGCATCACGGTTGATCAAATCTCGACTTTTCAAGCGGGTAAAGTCGAAAAAGTTTGCTACTTAAAAGATGTCAAAGGTCAAAGCCTTGATGCTTTACTTCCACAAATTTTACAAAATGCATTGGACAATCTTCCAATTGCGAAACGTATGCGTTCAGCGGCAAGCCGTACCGAATTTGTACGTCCAGTAAAATGGGTGGTATTGCTTAAAGACAACGACGTTGTTGATGCAACAATTCAAGATCACAAAGCAGGTAACGTAACATTTGGTCATCGTTTCCATGCGCCTGAAGCAATTACTTTAACGCACGCTGATGAATACTTAGCGAAGTTAAAAGCGGCTTACGTTGTGGCAAACTTTGAAGAGCGTCAAGCAATCATTGACGGTCAAGTAAAAGCATTAGCTGATGAAGTAAATGCAATTGCGATTGTGCCAAGTGATTTACGTGACGAAGTCACAGCACTTGTAGAATGGCCTGTTGCACTTCGTGCTAGCTTTGAAGAACGTTTCCTTGCCGTTCCTCAAGAAGCACTCATCACAACAATGCAGGACAACCAAAAATACTTCTGCTTAGTCAATAGCGACAATAAGCTTCAACCATACTTCATTACTGTGTCAAATATTGAGTCTAAAGACCCGACACAAATTATTGAAGGTAACGAGAAAGTTGTTCGTCCACGTTTGTCTGATGCTGAATTCTTCTTCTTACAGGACCAAAAACAACCACTTGCGTCTCGTAAAGAAAAACTTGCGAATATGGTCTTCCAAGCAGAATTGGGTACGCTTTGGGACAAATCGACACGTATTGCAAAACTCGCTGTTGCTTTAGCGCCAATTACAGGTGCAAAAGCGGAAGATGCTGAAAAAGCTGCCCTGCTTGCAAAATGCGACTTAACCTCTGAGCTTGTAGGTGAATTCCCAGAACTTCAAGGGATTGCGGGTACTTACTACGCACGTCTTGAAGGCGAAAATGATGAAGTTGCTGAGTCTTTAGGTGAGCAATACTTACCTAAATTCGCAGGTGATGTCTTACCGAAAACGAAAACAGGTACAACGATTGCCCTTGCAGACCGTTTAGATACTTTGACGGGTATTTTTGGTATTGGTCAAGCGCCTACAGGTTCTAAAGACCCGTTTGCGCTTCGTCGTTCTGCGATTGGTATCTTACGTCTTGTGACTGAAAACGAGCTTGATGTGTCAATTGAAGACTTGATCAAACTTGCTTTAGCGGCTTATGGCGATGTATTGAAAGATCATGATAAGACGCTAAACGATGCTGTTGCATTCCTTGAAGGTCGTTACCGTGCGAAATACGAAGATCAAGGCGTTGCTGTAGATGTGATTCAAGCGGTTCAAGCGTTGTCACCAAAATCACCACTTGATTTTGATAAGCGTGTAAATGCGGTAAATCACTTCCGTGCATTGCCTGAAACTGCTGCACTTGCTGCTGCCAACAAACGTGTTGCCAACATTCTTGCCAAAGAAGCTGCACCTGAAGGCGCTGTGGTTGAAGCAAACTTGGTTGAAGATGCTGAGAAAGCATTGTTCGCTGAACTTGCGAAAATCACGCCTGTGGTTGAGCCGTTATTTGCTGCGAAAGACTACACTGCTGCATTGTCTGCACTTGCTGCTCTTCGTGCGCCTGTAGATGCATTCTTTGATGGTGTAATGGTGATGGCGGATGATGCAGAATTAAAAGCTAACCGTTTACGTATGCTTGCACAGCTTCGTGACTTGTTTACGAAAGTGGCTGATATTTCAGTGTTACAGCACTAAACAGTGTTAGGAAGATTGATTTTATCGATCTTCTTTTTACAATTATCAATTTGACAGTAACGATTTATAACTTATAGTAGTGATACACAAATGACTACTAGAAATACGGGGAAATATATATGAATACTTTTTCTTACGCCCTAAATGACGCAATTGGTTTAGGCTAATTCAGCCTAGATTAGACAAAAAAAACCCTATAATATATATAGGGTTTTTTTATTTTTGAATAATAATGAATATTGATGACATACTTATTTTAAGAACAACTTTCTTACTCGCACCTTACATTATTATATCTTATGTATTTTACAAATTTATTCGTGATGATTTCTTTATGAAACCACGAACAAATGTACAACTAAACTACAGCATGTGTTGTCTCGTTATTTCATTTATTTGGATTGTCTTGTGGAATATCAGTCTGCATAAATTCTCTTTCTTAGGTTTTACAATTAATCATGGTCAATCATCCGCTGGTCAAACTATACTAATTTTGCTAGGAATTTTAGGTGCAGTTTATGGTTGGTTATTCACAACGAAAAGCCAATATATCAACTCAAGAAAAAATCATTCGATCCAAACATTAATGTCATCGAGATTATCCACAAGTTATGTTGAAAAATTTGATTTATTAAATGAAATATTATTAGAACAAAAACATGTCCCCCTATCCTACGAAACTTTTGAAAACCTATCACCAGAACAAAAAATGGCTGTCATGTATGCCCTAAATTATTATGAATATGTTGCAGTTGGGATTAGGTTTGGTGACCTTGATGAACATTTAATAAAAAATACCTTATTATCAAATATTTTAGGTACTTACACTTTTTTGGAAAATGTAATTAATTACAAAAGCCAAAATGCACCTACATGTCTAGAACACTTAAAGGCATTGAGAGTAAGATGGAAAGGCGATAAAAAATTTAAAATTTTCAATTTCTGATTAACTTAAAATGAATTTTAAATTTTTGTATAGCAATATATAAGTAAATTTTATAATTTTAGCTTAATTACTAAAACCTATTCGGATAAACTTGAAGCCTCATGATGAAAATTCAAACTTTAGTTATTTCAGCTTTAACGTGTTTAACCCTTACAGCCTGTTCAACTACGTCCTCAAACCATAACGCCCCTATCGTATTAGAACAACACAAAAACATCACGGTACAACCTGAGACTCAACACAACATTGCTCGCCTCATTAAACAAAAAGACAACTGCCTCATTGAATTTACAGGCAACTTTGAGACAGGCAAAGCCACTGAATACTGGTTCTTCCAAGGAGGGCAACTGATTTCGGCTCATTCAAATTTAGATGCAGATGTCGAAAACAAACAGACCGTATTTGATATTCAAGATTCGGTGAAACAAGCCAATTTCAACGCGCTAAAAAACCACTTTAAAGCGAAAAATCTTCAACAGTGCGAACATTTCTAAGACTCTAAAACACCATTCATCTGATCATTCGTAAACTACAACAGCACAATTGGCTAAAACCAACTGTGCTTTTTTTTATAAGTGGGGAGTATAAAGTGACTCGACCAGTGCCAAGTCTCACAAAAGATAGGTTTGAGTGAAAGGCTATCTCAGGTAGTTTCACATAAGATTAAAAAATCGAATGATGCAAATTTCAATCATGGCTTGGATTTGATTATACCTAAACCATAAAGTGGCCATTTATGATTAGGTTTAATATTATTCACAACCATCGCAATCAATACTAAAGCCACAGATCCTAAAAGCACAGGAAATATGAGGAAATTCCATCCATAGCTGATTGAATCTGCTGTCAATAAAATGACCAATGGATTTGCTCCTGCTGGAGGATGCACACATCTAAAAAATTGCATTAAGGCAATCGCACACCCGACTGATAAAGCTATAGTCAAAATCGAATCAGGAAAAAACTTAAGAAAAAATAGACCGATAAAAGCAGAAATAAAATGACCGAAAATCACATTTCTAGGTTGAGCTAATGGCGACTGTGATACTGCATAAAGAATTACACAAGTTGCGCCAAAAGGCGCCATGATATAAATATTTCCCGATAATTTACTCAACAAAAGTAGCAAAAAAATACTAATTGTTCCTCCAATAAAGCTTCGAATCATTTCGTGCAGTTTAGGAAAAGCAGTAAGTTTTTCTTTTCCTTCAAAAATTGAAAGCATACTGATATCGCCTTTTTAATATTGTTTTAAAAGCATAATACAGATAAAATAAAAATAGTACAGATCTGTACTATTTTTATTTTCAGGATTGCATGGATGTCAAAATCAGCATTAAAAATTCTTGATACAGCAGAAAAACTATTTAACCAAAATAGCTTTGTTGGCGTAGGTGTAGACTTAATTCGAGATCAATCAGGGTGTTCGAAAACCACGATGTACACGTACTACAAAAATAAGATGCAGTTGGTTAAATCCGTTCTCAAAGCTCGTGATGAAAAATTTAAAGCGAGTTTGTTTCAATATATCGGCAAATCAGAAGGTCTTGCGGCAATAAACAAAATTTTTGATTGGCATATGCAGTGGTTTCAACAAGACTCCTTTAAAGGATGCTTATTTGTTAGAGCTGTCGCTGAATCGAACCAAGACGATAAATCTATAATCTCAGTTGCTCAAAATCATAAGCAATGGATAAAAGAATTAATATCAACACATTGCTTGAATATGGGCCGGCAAGACTTATCCGAATTAATTTACACATTAATAGAAGGATTAATTAGCCGATTCTTAGTAGATGGATTTGATCCTCAACTTGGTGCTCTGATTAAGAAAAATATAAATCATCTATTAGAGGAATGACTTTGATTTAAAGCTACGCATATTTTGCCTAAATCAGTATTACTTCAGATATCAGAGTAAAAAAATTTGATTAATCACGATTTTTTCATAAAGGTGAAAATTTCACATATCGCTGAGTTTCTGCATTTTCAATAAAAGTACCTGATTGGCATAAATGCTCATAATTTATAATTTTCTTTAGAAATCAGATAAAAGAAATATCTTCTAAATTATGATTAATTTATATACAGTTGTATTTTTTAAACTGACCCAATCAATATTTTTTTATATTAAAAATAAAATACTTAATCAAAACATCATTGCCAATCCGACAAACAGTAAGACCCAAACTTGTTAGTTAAACTAAACAGTGATACAACATTGAAGCCTGATCTGAATTATCTTTTTTGATCAGATTAGGAGACATAACAATAAAATGAATGGAACGATTTAGCTTTATGCATATTTCATTCTTCACTCAAGCACGACTAAAAAAATGAAAAACAAAAAGGAATTATGTAATGAAATTGCTAAATTCTTTCTATGCTGCTGTTGGCATCGGTGTCACGATACTTGCGACTACCATTGGCATAGCAAATAAAACAATTAATCCAACACCAAATGTGACACCAGACTTGAGCTATTTAAGTCCTCAACCCGACCCAGTGACCTCCCCAGATGTCACACTCCCAGGTACTCCCGTTGCATTAAAAAACACCCGACTCGGAACTAGACAATCTCCGAGTCAACCTCAAGTCCCATCACTTTCCAATGCCAATGCTCAATGGCAATTGTATGATCGACCTGCTGAATATCCTAAGTCGGTGACCTTGCCAGCACAATGGATTACCATGCGTGATGGAACGCGAATCGCCACTTATGTCACGCTTCCTGCGGATGAATCAGGCCGTCCTATCAATGCAAAATTCCCTGTGATTGTTATTCAAACGGCCTATAGCGCAGGGGTTGCTGGTAAGGTTTCAGCAATAGCAGGTGGTGCAGATCCTGAAATGGTGAAACGTGGCTATGCTACAGTCGTTGCAGATGTTCGCGGAACAGGTAACTCTACAGGTAAATGGGAAGCTTTTGGTAAAGTCGAACAACAAGATGCTTATGAAATTATTGATTGGTCAAGCAAACAAAGCTTCTCTGATGGAAATATCGGCTTATATGGCGTTTCTTATTTAGGAATCACAGCGATGCTGGGTGCAGCGACACAACATCCAGCGATCAAGGCAGCGTTCCCAATCGTACCTATGGGTGATGCGTACCGTGATATTCTTTTCAATGGCGGACAGCTGAATACTAACTTTATTCCACTTTGGATGAGTTTAATTACACTGTTGGGTACTTTACCGATTGATACCTTGGTGCAAGATCCGATTACTGGAAAACTGACCGCACTCGATAAAATTATTAACAGTACAGAATTCCAAATACCGCTTTTTGCCAATGCTCTAAAAGGCAAAGCTGATGCATTTGATAATGAATTTTGGCAAGAAAGATCGCTGTTAGAACAAGCCAATAATATTAAAGTTCCGACTTTTATTGTCGGGGGAACACGTGATTTGTTCCAACGCAGTGAACCGCTTTGGCATGAAGCATTAAAAGGTCATACCACAGTAAAAACCTTTATTGGACCTTGGGCACACATTCAAGCCGCACAACTTTTCCCAAGTTTGCCTAAAGGTAATGTACCGCGTTTAGACAAAATGCAACTTCAATGGTTTGATCAATATTTAAAAGGTATCAAAACTGGCGCTGAAACTCTACCTAATGTCACACAATGGGTGCACGGTTATGAAGATTATGTCGTCAGTACGGATTGGCCGCATGTAGCATTAGAACCAGATCGTTTATTCTTAAATACACGTGGAAACCTTGCAAAAGATCGACCAACGTCAAGCTCTGGTGAAAACTACTTATTACAAGCGCCAACTTTCGGTTTATGCTCAAGTACTGTTGAACAAGTTCTCATTGGTGCAACGTCTATCCTGCCTTTCCCATGTCTGGAAAATAGCAACTTGGCAAATATTCCTGCTTCGGTCTTTAACTCAGTCCCTTTAACTGAAGACTATTATTTAAATGGGCCGATACAAGCTGACTTATGGATTTCATCCAGCTCAAAAGACAGTGGTTTAGTCGTACGTGTATCCGATGTGGACCCAAGAACGGGCAATGCTAAAACATTAAGCACGGGTATTATTACAGCATCCATGCGTAAAGTTGACGAATCACGTTCTCGTTATATCAAAGGACAAATGATTCAACCTTGGCATACATTTAAAGCATCGGATATTCAGCCTTTAGACAAAAACAAGCCAGTCTTGGTCAATGTTGAGATTCCAGCAACTGCTGCGCTTATCCCTAAAGGACATCGTATTCAAATTTCGGTGGTTTCCAGTGATGTATGGAAAGGCGTTGCCCCATTACCAAGTTTAACTTCATCGCTTTTGGGATCGATTTCGATCTATTCGAATTCACAATACCCATCAAGCGTGGTTTTACCAAAAGTCCCGACTCAATATCTGAAGCATTAATTTTTAGATTTCTTATAAACAGCGTCTGAGCATGAATCAATGCTCAGACTTTTTTATGTTGAATATATTGGTTTGATCAACACCTGTCTTAGAATCGGAGGATAAACTTTACTTTTAATTTTATTGTCCACGATCCAATGCACACAATGTAGTGTTGTATCCTAAAAGCCTTTAAGCGATGCAAGATGAATAAAAATTGTAGCGTTAATCATTAAAACTGCCGAAGCACAACGTTACAGATACATTTCAACATTGAAACAGCCCCATCGCTCATGTAGTTTGCTTGGAAACTGATAAAAAATTCAAAAGTTTTGTACAGATGAGGCGATTGAGTCACAGCGCTACCCATACAGAATTGAGAAGAGGATCCTTCATGAACATAATGAAAACGATGCTGGTAAGTTGTATTACGCTATGCTCAGCAACTACATTTGCTCAAGACTCTACTTTGACAGGCAACAATCCTGCTTACGGTGACAATCCAAATTTAGCCAAAGTACTTGCAGTCAAAGCACAAGAAACTTTGCAAAATACAGCCAATACCGTTGATGATGCGACCAAGCGTGGTATTGCTAAAATCAAACCATCCGTCGATTCAGCTTGGCAAAACACCAAAGAATTCACCAATGAAAAAGCGATTGCATTACGTGACGGTGCTCGTCAAGGCGTGGATACAACTGTTAAATCTGTGCAGCATGCTAAACAGAACCTCGTCGGTGCAGGTGGTGTTCCCATCGAAAGAGGCAGTTTGAGTCAACCCAACCCAACGACAGAACCTGCTGTTACAGCCTCCCCTGCTCCAACTACTGCATCGGTCGCTTTACCCGTTCAAGAGAATTCAGTTACCCTTGAAACTGCGCAATCAGCCAACACCACGCTAGCAAGTCAAAATCAAGCACCTGAAGCAGAACCGACCATTCAGCGTCAAAGTGTTGCTTTACCTAATAGTGGAGCTACCACCTCTAGTCCAGCTGTAGATGACAGTGATGCAGGTGTCCCACGTTAAACCATGTCGTTTTATTCAAACCTAAGTGGAGTTTATTTATTAGGTTGAGTTTATTTATATCTCTTCAAGAAAAAAGGTGCTTCTCACAGCACCTTTTTTTATTGCTTAAATTCAGTTGACTTGACGGATCGGTTGACCCGCTTTAAATGCAGCTGCGTTTTCCTGTACTTGTTGCACAATGCGTTGACGTGCTTCAACGCTTCCCCATGCACTGTGTGGTGTAATAATGAGATTAGGGATATCCGAATTCAATAACACATTGCCTTGCTGAGGCGGTTCTATACTCAATACATCAGTCGCTGCCCCTGCGATTCTCCGATTTATTAGTGCTTCCGCCAATGCTTGTTCATTCACAATGCCACCACGGGCACAATTAATTAAATATGCACTTTCCTTCATTAGACTGAATGCTTCCGTATCAATTAAGTCGCGTGTTGTTTCAGTTAATGGACAATGTAAGCTAATAAAGTCTGATTGACGCAGCAAGCGTTCTAAACTGACACGATCAGCAGCTGCAGGTCGTCCTGGTAAATGAGCCACAATCACCTTCATACCAAAGGCTTCAGCCAATTTCGCTACGGCTTGACCAAGTTCACCATAGCCCAAAATCCCTAAGGTCTTACCATTCAATTCAACAATGGGGAAATCTAATAAACAGAATTGTGATGCTTTATTCCATTCACCCGCACGAACTGCACGATCATATTGAATAAAAGACGTTGCCAAGTTGAGCATCAACATCATGGTATGTTGAGCTACAGCGGCAGTACCATATGCCTGACAGTTACATACCACAATGTTTTGCGCTTTTGCTTGGATTAAATCGACATTATTGGTGCCTGTGGCTGAAATTAAAATTAATTTAAGCTGCGGTCGTTGTTGCATCATGTCTGCCGTAATCACCACTTTATTGGTCACCACCACATCTACATCCGCAATGCGTTCAAGCACTTGATCTGGATCAGTGCGCTCAAAGAATGTTACCTCATCAAAGACTTGATACCACCCCGAAAAATCTAAATCATTCTGATCGAGAGAGAATTGATCCAAAAAAACAGCTTTCACGTTGAACCTCAGCAATATTTATCTGCATTTCGACTGCAAGATTTTCATGATAATTCAACTGATTGTAAGCTTAATTGTAGGTCAACAATAGCTGATTTGACTGGTTTTTTGTCTCAGATTGCGTCGTTGCTGCACGATGTGCTTTTAGGGAAAATTGATCTTCTTTCAGCGCATTTAAATATGCCGTTGCCAAACGATACGCCTCCTCACAAATACGTTCAGAAATCCGATCTTCTGTGTAATAACCATGTTTCATACAAGTAAAGATCATTTCAATAATGATCAACATACTGTCAGGTTGTTGCGGTAAATAATCATCTACCCGAATTGCTTTAAGTGCATCTCTTAAATCTTGACTGAACTGTTTGAGTTCCATTTGATGACGTAAATAGACTTGTCGGTTCAGTGGACCTGACAATATTAATAATCGGGCCACAGCAGATTCATTATAAAACTTGGCAGTGGTTTCAATCACAGCTGCAGCCACCATTCGACCATAAGCCGTCATACTTTCGTGCGGATGTTCTCGTATGACGTTTAAACCAGCTTCCTTGAGCAAGCTTACTAGTTTCTGCAAATGCAACTGTGCCATATGATGCAACAGATCATATTTTGTCGGAAAGAACTGATAAATACTCGCTCTTGGAATGTTTGAAGCATTGGCAATTTCGGGAATTGAAATTGACTCTAAGCCCATTTTAACCAAAAGTTTTTCAGCGGTTTGAATCACCTGCCTAACACGACGATGTGTACGCGATTGTTTTGGAGGATTCATTCCTGTTTCAGTTTTTACAATTTTCTTTTTATTCATCTGTCCCACCCAAATTCCATTTATATGGGTTTTTTTGTGCTCAAGTTGACACGTCAAAGATGCATGAATATTCCGATATTCATGAATACATCAGCATTTGAATCATTCAAATTCGTTATATATTGCCTGATCTTAGCAATGAAACAGAGTCATTCCATCGCTTTCGTTACAAAATAAACACGGATAAATTTTAAACAATATCGCTTTTTACGACAGATTGAGATCTATCACACACTCTATATTTTTTTAATTAAAGATAAAAAAAGCGCCGAAGCGCTTTGATCAATTGCTATGAAAAATTCAGCCTTACTCCACTGAAAATTTTTCTGCCTCACCAACAGTGTCTGATTCAAAAATACAGTTTCCTAACTCATCGCAGTGCATATAGAGATGCTTATAACTGATACTAAAGAAACCTTCGCCCTTTTTCACAATCAAAGGGCTCATATCCGCACTCAGCGCATCATCCATTTTGATCAATTTGGTAACACGGCGATCATTCATACAAATGAGATAGTGCTGTTTTTTAATTTCAATCTGGGCCAATCCAGTACTTTCCACATGTAATGGAATAATGTACTTACCATTAATATCAATCACATGTTGTTCATAGCTTTCTAATTTTTGGGTGATCACGTTAAAGACCAAGACTTTGCCAAAGCTGTCATGAAGTTGTGTTTTATTTTCAAACGGCAAATGAATCGAAATACCAAGCTTTTGTAAATCTTGTTCATCAACTCTTTTGTTGGTCAGTAAGATACGGGTAATCGTCTGTTTAAGACTGGCATCAAAAAAGCTACTGTCTAGTTGTAAATCGATGGTTTTTAAAATATTACCCAATGCTTCATTGTGAGTGCCAAGCAGATGTGCGATCACGCTTCGATAGTAAAATTTACTGTTCTTTTTAACTGCTCGAATCTGGCGATAAAAGTAGGTTGCATCAAATTCATGTTCAATAAAATCATGCAATAACGCAGAATTTGCTAATACAGCAACCGCATCATGGCCTGTATAAGGTAAATGTAGTGTATTGAGTTGAGGAATAAGTGGCTTAATCTTTTCATAGTGCTCGCGATCCAGATCAAAGTAAGGATCATAAACCACGATATATTCTGCATCGGACGCAATATCTGTCGCGTCAATTTGCATGTCAGCATTGACCTTAGGATCGTAAAAATCAGTATAACGGCGGTCTTCGATTTCAGCAGGATTAATTGAATATTGTGGCACCATAGAGACCACACGTGCTGCGCCCAATAACTTACTGTACTTAATCGCTGCGTAGCCGCCCATAGAACCACCATAAGCCACGACACGCTGAAATTGATTCAACAAAGGCGATATTTGCTCGATCAAAGCTTGCATGCTCTGTGATGGGAACCATGACTTTTGTTTTGGCATGATACCAATGACATTGTAGTCATATTTGGCTAAGGATTTTTCAGCATTAATGGCATTGCCTTTGGCACGACTGATCAAGTCACCAAAAGAGAGAACCAATGTTTCTGTTGTTCCTTTTAAATAAATTGCTCTGATGTGTTCGTCTTCAAATACTATTTGCTTATCCATTGCAATTCCGAAAAGGGTTCTCATCATCTGGTTTGCAAAATGAATCAATCGTTCACTTGCTTACATCACATTGTCGGTGTCATATTTTATAGATACTGTTCAGATTAAAAAGCGCAAAATATGACACATTCACTTCATCCTACTGCTGAAAATGGTTTTAGTTCTGCGGCTGAACTTTATCAACAAGTCCGACCAAATTATCCACAGGCTATCGTCACGTGGTTGAAAGATGAGTTGAATATTCATCCTGATGCAGTTGCGATTGACTTAGGTTCAGGGACAGGAAAATTCCTGCACTATCTAAAACAAGTCACCTCGAACATAATCGCCGTTGAACCGATTCCAGCAATGCTCGAACAATTGAAAATAGTACATCCTGAGGTGAAGACACTACAAGCATCAAGCCATCAAATTGCGCAATCAATGCATAGTGTTGATGCTATTTTATGCGCACAGTCATTTCATTGGTTTGCTGAACGACAAACATTGCAAGAAATACATCGCCTTCTTAAACCCCAAGGGCATTTAGGTCTAGTCTGGAACCAACGAGATATCTCAGTGGATTGGGTCAAAGCATTGGCGGATTACATCGCACCTTTTGAGTCCGATACGCCACGCTTTCATAGCAACCAATGGCAAAATGTATTTCAGCAGCAAGAATTATTTGAATTCCAAAGTTTAAGCACTTTCACTCAGCATCAAGTCGGCAGTGTTGAACAGGTCGTCAGCAAACGACTCTTATCTACCAGTTTTATTGCGGCAAGGTCAGCGGCAGACCAAGCAAAAATGAAAACAGTATTTGAATCGATCGTATTTGAACATACGGGACTCATGCCCCATGATGAAATTTCCTTTCCTTATATCACTTATGCCTATCACTATCGTGCGCGATAAACTAAACTTAATCTCGATCATTCATTAAAAAAACCAACAGAGGATTGACTCTCATGATGGCAAATCTTCACCCTATTCGACTTTCGATATTTGCACTCTGCTTGAGTATGCCTTTCACGCTCATTGGATGCCAAAAAACAGATCAAAACTCTCAGACCGAACAAAAAGAATCCGTTGATCCATCCGTTGAATTGAAAACACAAATCGAAGCTCAGCCGATCAAATCATTTGAATCCACTCCAAATGACGCACATGACGTTGCTTTGCTGAATCAATATGATCAAAGTTTTGAGCAATTGAGCGATGAGCTAGATGAAGAACTTCAGCAATTAAAAGCAGATGGCAATTTAAATGCGGATATGGAGTTCCAGCGTAAACGAGATCTCATTCAGTCCTCCCTCAATATGTTGAAAGAATTAGATCTTAAGACGGAACAAGGTAGATATATTCAAGGCTTATTTTATCAATACTGGGAAAATCAGATTGAGGTCTATCAAGAGCTCGAACAGTCTCCCGAAGATGAGCTTCGAAATCCTAAAGATGCAATTCGAAATATGAGTGATTATTATACTGCGAAAGCCCAACTCCAACATTGGAGTCAAAATACTAGTGTCACGAAAGAACAATAGCGTACATAGTAAAAGTACAACACAATTTTAGAAACGGTCTTCTGTCTGCTTAAGAAATACGTACTCGACATTGCCACGATGTTGGGACGTCTGTTTGAGTACGGTCTTGAGCAACTTCCCAAGGTCGCACATACGCCAATTCAATGAGTTCCTGACCAGGCTTTAGCGCAGTCAGCTTCACTGTCTTTTTACCTCCAACACCTACCATCGCTTCTGATTTTTCAGTCGCCAAATATTGTTCTTCAACTTTAAAGAGATGAAGCGGTTGCATGATTTGCCATTGATAACCCGTACTTGGATTTTCTGCTGCATTAAATTCTAAGGTTTCACCCACTTTCATCACCAATAGTGCAGGACAATTTTGCTGATCAGTGTAGTGATGGGACTCCGCTTGCACTTCAGAGACTGGATTTTGACATGCGGCAAGACTACTCCCGAGTACGCCAATACATAAACTTATCCATAAGGATGTCTTGCCAACGCTCATGATCCCACTCTCTCATTTATCTAATGATCAAAACTTTGAGCTGAAAATCATTTCAAACTCATCAATCTCAAATCATATTTAAATATTTCGCTTTTCTAACCATTCAATTGATTCGACGCGAATTAATTTGCATGCACCATCACCGATACCATTCCAATCCAAAGCTGACTTCCACACCAAATCTTTGGCATTGATTTGCACCAATTCCCCTTCTAAGCGCACCAGATCACCGCGTTGAACTTTCTTAATTTCTTTCGCAATTTCTGGATTAGCCGGGATAATGTGCATGTTACTCACCAACTGTGTTGCTAAACGTGGGTGAATCGGTGGTTTTGCCATTTTCCAATTTAAATAGCGGTCATACTGATTAATCGAAATTTGTCGTGCAATTTCAGGTTCTGTGAAAATACCGCGGGTCACTGCATAGTCGATGGGTGAAAATTGGGCTTGAGGATCATCGGTATATTCTTTTGAACCAAGAATACGAAATTCCCCTTCAAAGGGTTCCAATACTGAAATTTTTTGATCTGCCGAAGCTGGGGGTAAACCATTGGCAATATTAAAGTCGCTCGACTTCACACTGGCAGAGCTATAAGCCGAAACACCACCAAGGGCGATACATAATGCGAGAACTAACTTTTTCAACAGACATCCATCCTTCTTTATAAGTGTCAAAAACAACTCAACAGCAGCACATACATCTACTATGGACAACATCCGACTGAATTGTATTTAACCTAAATCTATATGATCTATCTTAGAACTTCATTCTGAAAAGGAAATTGATGAACAGTAACAATCTATCGTGATTTAGTCACAATTTTGTCTACTGTTAAAAGTGTATTCAACGTGTAAAATAATCAAATAATGGAAGATGTTAAGAACAAAAATGATCTACAAATTTTATCAGCAACGAGTATTCCCTCATATTCTGAATCAAGTCATGCAGTTACCAAGTATGATGGACAGCAGACGCCGTCTTCTGCTTCCGATTCAAGGTGAGGTATTAGAAATTGGTTTTGGTACAGGAATTAACCTGCCATTTTATCAAGCTGTGGACAGTCTCTATGCGCTTGAACCGAGCCTAGATGTATACAAATTAGCTGAACAACGTATTCAAGATGCACCGTTCCATGTGGAACATGTTCATGCTAAAGCGGAAAATTTACCATTTGAAGATCAATCTATTCAACATGTCGTCAGCACATGGACATTGTGTAGTGTAAGTCATGTTCAACAAGTTCTACATGAAATTAAACGTGTATTACGCATCGGTGGCACTTTGCATTTGGTTGAACATGTCGCTTACGATGCACAACAGCAAAAGAGTTTAAAACGTCTACAAGATCTTTTAACGCCAGTACAGAAAGTGATTGCTGATGGTTGTCATTTGAACAGAAATATCGAGCAAGCACTGCTTGATGCTGGCTTTGAGATTTCTGAACTCGATTATTTCGAAGCAGAAGAAGTGCCCAAAGTAGGTCGTCGCATGATGCTTGCTCGTGCGACTAAAACCAACTGATCACTTCACATAGTGGATTATTGATCCAAGCTAGTCTTGAAAGTCGATACGTATCGTCTCAAAACGCACACGCCCTTCGGCAATTGCATTCGCAATTGCCGTCTGACCTTTGGTGAGCCGTGCTCCACCACTTTTAATATCAATCAGTACAACTTCAATATCTTCTGCTGCGCCATCACCATCACGGAAATCTGTATATCCATCAAATACCACATAGTCGACAGGATCACCTAAGAATTTAGCATCACTGGGTAAATATTGAAATTCAGGCATAATCGGTGCTAATTGTTCAGCCATTTTACCTTTCAGTACCGCACGACTGGTATTTACACTGCGTTTTTGAGCAGCAGCTAATGCGTGTTGATGCTCAAGTTCAAGCTCTGCAATATATTGTTCATATTCTGCTTTGATGCGACCATTGCGGGTGGAGCTCAACATCATTGTGGTGATTACCACGCCAATACAGGCGCCTATTAACATTGCCATCCAAATGGACATTGACGTTCTCTATGACTTGTTATGCGGACAATTTAAACAAGAACTAAACTTTTGTCATGTATGCGCGTTTTGGCTGATTTTAATGCTAAGCTAAGATCAGACCTTATTTGAAGCATGTATAATTTTAAACTCATGAAAACGATACTGATTGCCAACCAAAAAGGTGGCTGTGGAAAAACAATTTCTGCGATTACGCTGGCGACAGCACTCGCACAGAAAGGTTATAAAGTTGCATTGGCGGATGCGGACAATCAAAAATCTGCATTGCAATGGTTAAAGCAGCGCCCAGAATCAGCAACACACATTCAAAGTTTAGACTGGCGCCATGAAAAATCGATTGGTGATGCACCGAAAAATCTTGATTATCTGATTATTGATGCTCCAGGCGCATTAACAGGTGAGCACGCTGAACAATTAATTGCAGAATGTCATGCAGTGGTCACACCTCTGCAACCTTCTTTTTTTGATATCGACAGCACGCGTCGCTTCTTAAAACACATCCATGACATTAAACGTATTCGGAAAGGTAAAGTTCAAGTTCATTTGGTGGCAAATCGTGTCAAACCAAATAGTCAGAGTGCTCAAGAGATCCAACAGTTCTTTACCAAAATTGATCAACAACCTGTTGCTTGGATTTCTGAACGAACAGCTTATGGTCAATTGGCGATGCAGGGTCTCAACATTTTTGATAAAAATCAAAAAACTTATTTATCAATACAACAACAATGGCAACCCTTGTTAGATGTTTTAATTGATGATCCAAGTGATTGGTTCTAAATAAAGAATATAGATTGTCGTCGCACTTTTTTTTCATTTTCATATATGATGTTAAATGCATACTCGAAATGAATCAGATGTGCGGCAGATACGTTTGAAAATCAAGAATATAGATCAGAGACTTTAGTGCAAGATTTTAATCCAACTTTACAGCGTGTACTTTTATTTGGCTTGTTTTTTATTCTGCTTTATTTGGGATATGACATTGTCAAATACTTTATCGTACCTGTGTTATGGGCTTGTATTATCGCCTATATGACTTGGCCTTTATACAAACGTATTCTCGCTTGGTGTGGTAATCGACCTACATTGGGTGCGTCTGTTATGACGTTCTTATTGGCACTCGTTGTCGGTTTACCGTTCACTTTTGCTATCTTCTTACTTCAACATGAAGGTCGAAACTTATTCTTTGATTTACAGCGCCAACTGGCTTCTGGTCATATCACCGTTCCTGATGTGATACGTGAATTACCCATTGTAGGTAAAGAAGTTTCTCGAATTGTACGTGACATCAATGCCGACCCAAATGCACTTTTTAGTAACATTAGTGTATGGATTCAAGGACATCTAAATTACGGTAAATTCGTAATTAGCGAAATTACCAAAAATTTAGTCAAACTTGGTTTTGCCATGCTCTCTCTATTTTTCTTTTACCGTGATGGACAAACGATTGTTCAACAGGTCAGTAAAGCGATGGAGAAAGTCATTGGTCCACGTATCCAACATTATATCGACACGATCTCTGAAACAACGCGTGCAGTGGTATATGGTGTTGGTTTGACTGCCGTTGCACAGTCGATATTGGCAGGAATCAGCTATTACGTTGCTGGTGTTCCAAATCCAATGCTTTTAACCATTATGACCTTTATCATGGCGCTGATTCCTTTTGGCCCTCCAGTGGCATATGGTGCTGTTTCACTGTGGTTATTTTCACAAGGTCAGACCGTTGAGGCAATTGGTGTAATGGCTTGGGGCGTTTGTGTGGTGAGTACAGCCGACAATGTCATTCGTCCTTTGGTCATTTCAGGTGCTACTCAAATTCCGTTCTTATTGATCATGTTTGGTGTATTGGGGGGGTTAGCGAGCTTTGGTTTAGTTGGACTCTTTATTGGTCCTGTAATTCTCGCCATTCTTTTAGCCATTTGGCGTGAATGGTTACATGAAACACTGGAACCAGAACCCGTGCCTAAAGCCACGATGGCCTACGATCAAGACAATGAAACACCACTCTCATAAGTGGTGTTTTATTTTTACTGATAAGAAATCTATACAATCAAATACTTAAATCGTTCTTGTTGCTAAATGCCAAATTTGTTTCAATGCGTTATCACTTACATGGAACAAGGATAGAACAGCATGCAAATGCAATCGAAAGTTTCAGCATTCAAAATTTCTATGCTCAGTGCATTGCTGAGTTTAGGCTTTGTGGGATGTGCAGCAACGCAAAATACATCTGCATCCAAAGAATCCAACACTAAAATCCAAACCATTCCTGTAAATGCGGTGAGTGCTCAAGGAGTTCATGATCAAATTGGAACGATTAGCTTCCAAGATAGTGACAAAGGTCTTGTAATCACAACGGACTTAACTAAATTATCACCTGGATATCACGGGTTCCATATCCATGAAAAAGGCTCATGTGAGCCTGCTGAAAAAGATGGAAAAATGGGCGCTGCTCTTGCCGCTGGTGGACATTACAATCCAAATCAAGCGCCTGGGCATGGTACGCCAAATGATGGTCATCTAGGTGACTTGCCTGTATTGAACGTTGACGCGTCAGGTAATGCAAAAACACAAGTGATTGCACCACGTCTTACACTTGCAGACATTCAAGGTCTATCCATCATGGTACACGCAGGTGGTGACAATTATTCAGACCAACCTAAACCACTAGGTGGTGGAGGTGATCGTGTGGCATGTGGTGTTATACGCTAAGCTACACCCAAGACTCATCAAAGGATTAAGCTCTAGCTTAGTCCTTTTTTATTTCGCTGATGATCTATAAAATGTTGTGAGTATCACTTCATATCCATCTTTATAGACATGATTGACATATTAGCTTATTTTTAAATCTACTATCATAAAAAGCGATTATTATAAATTATATTTCCCTTAAACAATGCGATCTAGTCCACATAGTTTCTGACTTTGCTACAACAACGATTAGGTAAAATAGGATGTCGTCTTTTGTGGGGTTTGAGAATGAATATTAAGTCTTTACGTATTATTGGTTTACTTGAAGGGATTTCATTCCTACTACTGCTCTTTTTTGCCATGCCAATGAAATATATGTTAGATCAGCCTATTTATGTGAAATATATTGGCATGGGACATGGCGTTCTATTTGTGCTGTTTTTAGTCGTATTATTTGTGGTATGCGAGAAGCAAAAGTGGTCTATCAATGTATTTATTCTTGGGCTGATAGCTTCCGTTCTACCCTTTGCCCCTTTTATTTTTGATCGTAAACTCAAACATCTCGAACAAATACAATGATTAAAAAAATCCTCCACAAGGAGGATTTTTTTATGCTGAAGTGGCTCTTTCTTGCATGATCTGATGAACAATTTTTCTTGGAGCACTAAACCACAGTGCAATAAGGATAAAACAAGCCAATGCATATGCCATCGTGCCGTAAGATTCATACATAATGCGTACAATTTCGATCACAACAAAGAATGCAATCATCATAATCATGCCTACTGCGGCAGCAACAGTTCCTTTAGATACCTCAGATGCATCTAAACTGAAACGATAAAGCACAGAAAAACTACAGCCCTCACCAAAACTGATTAAGGTCATGCCGATAATTAAGCACCATAACAAATAATCCTGCCAAATCGCACCAGCCAAAACGATAAGCGTTCCAACCAACATCAACGGCAATGCAACTACCACGGTCTTTCCTACTGCATAGCGATCAATGACGCGAATCAGGACAATATTTCCAATAATTAAACCACCCAATACAGGCACCTGTGCATAGCCATATTGCATATTGGTCAGACCGAGCTGCTCGACTAAAATTACAGGTGACATAGCGATCCACAAAATCAGTGGAATTGAGACCATGGGTACTGACAAAGCCAAGCCCATAAATTTTTTATTTTTAAAAATGGCTTTGAAGTCATCCCATACATAGCTTAATGGTTGCTTTGGAATACTCAAATGCTGCTCAGGCATTTTTGCTTTAAGACCAAACCAACTTAAGGCTGCTAAAAAGGCAATCCCAATGAAACCCCAATGCCAAGACACATGGTCTACCATAAATGCGCCTAGCACAGGACCAAGTAATGGTGCGATCAATGAAATATTCGCCATTAAGGCCATGACTTTAATCGCATCTCTTTCTTCAAAAATTTCTTGGATGGCAGCATAACCCACAGCTGAAATAATGGTCAGCCCAATCCCTTGTAAAAAACGAAATGCAAGAAATTGCTCTATAGACTGGGTGAATAAAATGAGCAAACAGCAGACCACAAAAAAGAAAACACCTCCAAGGAGTACTTTTTTACGACCTAAGCGATCTGATAACGGTCCTAAAAACCACGCCAAACATGCTCCACCCAATAAAAAGAAAGACATGGATGATGGCGCCCACTCACTGCCTACACCAAACTCACGTGTAATCGTAAGCATCGCAGGTTGTACAAGATCATTACAGATATAGACTGAAAATTCGAAGAGCACCAATGCCAAAGGAAACATAATTGTTGCCCGACTTAAGGTTGCTTTACTCACCTTTTGCATGTTTTTTTCACATGTTTGAATATTTTTTGGAAGCGTAGTTTACGTGAAATGCATCACAACGCCATGACAAAGTTTTGCGTTTTTGTAACCCTTAGTTGAGAAACAAAGTCTGAAAATTAAACGAAAATTTAGCCTTTATCGCAAATCAATTTCTCACCCAAATATTGACATCATTTGGCAGCAATTGCATGACTTTTCAAAAAAGTACCATGCTTCATTTCCTCAATCGCTTCAACAATCTCATCTTGTGTATTCATGACATAAAAACCACGCCCGACTAAAGGTTCGTTCAGCGGCTGCCCCATGAGATATAAAATTTTGCTATCAGACAATGTGGTGAATTCAACGTTTTCACCATGACTTGAAAACACCGCCATTCCCTGATCAGTCAGCAATTCATCATCTATGCCAAATTCAACTTTACCACGGCGCATATACATCAGTGTGGTATCCAAATGTCCTGCTGGTAATGTGAGTGTGTGACCTGCTTTTAAATCCAAATCCAAAACCAGCAAAGGACTATGGACTAATGCTGGTCCTTGCACTTGCATAAAGGCTCCAGCAATGACACGCGCAGTACCCGCATCATGAGCTAAATCTACAACCGGGATATTAGATTTGAGTAAGCTTTGATAACGCGGATTCGATTTTTTTGCAGTTGCTGGCAAATTCACCCACAGCTGAATCATTTCAAATCGTCCACCTTCTCGGGAAAATGACTCACTAAATTTTTCTTTATGAATAATGCCTGATGCAGCAGTCATCCACTGTACATCACCTTTCTGAATAACACCTCCACCACCTTGCGAATCCCAATGCTCTAACTCACCTTCATACACGAACGTGACTGTCTCAAAACCACGATGTGGATGTTCTTCAACACCTTTACGCAGTTGAGAGGGTTTCAACGTACCGGGACCAATATGATCGAGAAGCAAAAATGGGGATACTGTATTTCCCAGTTCATAGTGTGAAAAAACAGACACAACCGGATTAAAGTCACCAACTGAAAAATGACTGTCGTTACGATGGATAAAAGCGAGTGTTTTCATTTTTTATCTTATTTATTGAATGACTTTAGTTTAATGCGGTTTTAGATTTCACTCTACGTTAATTTTATGATGCTTCCAGTTGTGTTTTATCAATTGAAATATTTTTGTCATCAAAATTTGATGCAATTTGAAACATATAAAATGTTAGAAATCATCTAATCTGAACATTCACCAGTGATCAATATGAAACTTTTAATTACTTAATGTTCATGTGGACTAATTCCACAAAGCAAAGGATCTGCAGACTCGAGAAAACACTTGTTTTGTCGATGTAATCTCTCAGTACACCTTGAGCTTTTAGAACTATGTCAAAATGCTACATACCAATTAAAAATCGCTGGCGACATCATCATGAAGCTTCGATTCTATCGCTCGTCGGTGGTTGGCTAAATACCGTTGGATTTATTTCATTATTTGGCATTTATACCAATCATGTTACTGGCTATATCGTAACTGCAGGCAAAGAAACGATCCTGGGAGGATTAGGACTGTGGGCTCTTTTTATTGGCATTTTCGTATTTACGATTGGTATTACCGCATGGTGTGAACAACGTTGGAAAGACAAATATCCGAACATCTTACTTGGGTTCTTTATTGCAGAGACAATACTGTTAACGCTCTTCATGCTGGCGGGACTTAATTTCAGCCCGTTTTATACTTTGGCTGAATTTAGCGCAATACTTACCGCAACATTGGGCATTGCTGCAATGGGAATTCGAAATGCCATTATCCGAACATTACTATCTACAATGGCTACCTCAACCTTAATGACGGGCAATCTTGCTCAACTCACCATTGATTGTACTATTGCTTATGGAACGCCTCATGTATCAGAAGAACGCAAACAAATTGCCAAACAAAATATTCTAAAAATCTTACCGACTATTTTGTCCTTCAGTTCAGGGGCAATATTAGGTGCGATTACTTATATGTTGTTTGGCTTCTTATGTATGATTTTTCCCATTTTAGCGATGGGCTATATTTGCTATCGTGAGTGGCGCTTCTCGTCTGCTCATCCTTATTCGACTCAATAGCACGCAATAAAAAAGGCATAACTCACTATGCCTTTTTAAACCGAATTTCTGGTCTGATGTCATGGACAAAGCGCGGTTTGGAAAGATTTTGTATTTTTTCCACGCACACATTTGTATTCAGTTTTCTTATTCACTTGCTGCCATTTACCATCGTTCAATTTAAAACTATAGATAAAGCGTTCGGCAGCAATTGAGTCATCCATCAAGCCTGTTTGTGTCACTTTGACTTCTGCTACGGTCGGTGCTTCGACACGATTGAAATACTGACGTAATTCAACAGTCGCAAGTTCATTGCGTAATTTAGGATGTAGCTTCAAGACTTGCTCTAAAGGAGTGTCATTCCCATGTACTTTAGAAATAACATTTTTCGTAGTAGCACACCCCGTGAGCATCATGCTAACTAGACCAACTGTGGTCATTATTTTCATCATCATTGTTTTACTCAGTTCGCCATTGATCTTTTACATATGATGTTCTGAACTGTTGTGACAAAAAAGAACAGATATGTATGCTATTTTTTTCAGGATCAAATGTATATCACTCGATATCCTTTGGCTGGCATAAAAAAAACAGCACCGAAGTGCTGTTTGGGATTTGCTTAATTCAAATCAAATAATTTACCTGGATTCATAATCCCATTTGGATCAAATACTTGTTTGAGCGCTTTCATATATTCAATTTCTTCAGCTGAACGTGTGTACTCAAGATATGGCTTCTTCGTCATACCCACACCATGTTCCGCAGAAATTGAACCATCATACTTTTTCACAGTATCAAATACATACTTGTTCACCACCTGACATTTCGCAAAGAATTCATCTTTGGTTAAATTTTCAGGCTTTAAGATATTTAAGTGCAAGTTACCATCGCCAATATGACCAAACCAGCAGATTTCAAAGTCAGGATAATTGTCAGCAACAATTGCATCAATTTCTTTAATGAATACAGGTACGTGTGTGATGAGCACTGAAATATCATTTTTGTATGGGATAAATGGTGCGATTGACTCAGAAATATCTTCACGCAGACGCCACAAGCTTTCTACTTGGTCTAAGCTTTGACTAAGCACGCCATCAAGTACCCAACCTTGTTCCATACAATGCTCAAAGATTTCCATTGCCTTGTCCATAATTGGCTCAAATGGCGCTTCAAACTCAAGCAATACATAGAATGGGCATTCAGTTTCAAATGGACGTTGCACGTGACCATTTGCCAATACTTTTTGCATCGCAAGTTCACCGAAGAACTCGAACGCAGTTAAATCAATTTTCGCTTGGAACGCGTGAAGAACTGGCATCACTGCATCAAAGTCAGGTACACCAAGCACCATTACTTGCAGATCTTGTGGTTGACGCTCAAGTTTAATTTCCGCTTCAGTCACTAAACCTAAAGTACCTTCACCACCAATAAATAAGTGTTGCAACGCATAACCTGTCGCATTCTTGATCATGCCTTTGTTTAAACGCAGCACATCACCTTTACCAGTGACTACAGTCAGACCGAGTACCCAGTTACGTGTCATACCGTATTTAATGACTTTAATACCACCAGCATTAGTACCGATGTTACCGCCAATTTGTGATGAACCAGCTGAAGCGAAATCAACTGGATAATACATACCTTGCTCTTCAGCATAGTTCTGAAGTTGCTCAGTCACCACACCTGCTTGTACACGCACCATACGGTCTGCTGGGAAGAATTCCAAAATTTGGTTCATCTTGTCCATGCTGACCACGATTTCACCGTTAGCAGCGACAGCACCTGCAGAAAGACCCGTACGACCACCTGATGGTGTCACAGCAACATTAAATTGGTTTGCTAGTTTCACAATTGCCTGAACTTGTTCAGTCGTCGAAGGAAAAACGATGACTGATGGGTTTGGATCAAAATGTTTAGTGTGATCGCGTCCCCAATTTTGTAGGCTGTCCGCATCAGTTTTGATACGGTTTTCACCAACAATTGACGTTAATTGAGTCAATAACTCTGGGGTTAAAGCAACTGGAGCATTCATCGTTTGCAGACCTAGCAAGAAAGATACAAGTTGTAGATTGCTTAAAAAACAAACCTTTAATCAAGATTTTAAAAGCGTATTTGTTAAGCGAATGTGAAGAAAATATCACCACGACTGGATGAGTCAATTTCACGATTGTGCATTATAAAGCATTTTCCCATGAAACCCCGATAAAATCAGACATTTTGCGAATGTTACTTAGATATGATGCAGTTAATTCAACCGCAGTTTGTCTGATAAGGACTATATCTTGCAAAAATATCCATAGCTCAAGTCATAAAGGAAATGTATATAGCACGCTCACGTATGCTATCATACTGCCACTAAATTTGGCCTTTGTAGCGGAGCCGTAATGAGCCAACATCTCTCTTTGCCTAAAGATAAAATTCGTTTCCTATTGTTAGAAGGCGTTCACCAAAACGCAATCGACACTTTGAATGCTGCTGGATACACCAACATCGACTATCGTAAAACTGCGCTTGAAGGTGAAGCGCTGAAAGAAGCGATTAAAGATGCTCACTTCATCGGTATTCGTTCGCGCACACAATTAACTGAAGAAGTTTTTGAAGCTGCGAATAAATTGATCGCGGTCGGTTGTTTCTGTATTGGTACAAACCAAGTGAACTTAAATGCTGCGATGAGCCGTGGTATTCCAGTGTTCAACGCACCATACTCAAATACTCGTTCTGTTGCTGAACTTGTATTAGCTGAAGCTATTCTTCTCCTTCGTCGTGTACCTGAAAAATCTACAGATACACATGCAGGTGGTTGGAACAAATCTGCAGTAGGTTCATTTGAAACACGTGGTAAAACTTTAGGTATTGTGGGTTACGGTTCAATTGGTTCACAACTTTCTGTCCTTGCTGAAAGCATGGGTATGAAAGTGATTTACTTTGATACAGTAACAAAATTACCTTTAGGTAATGCTCGCCAAGTTGGCTCAATGGGCGAACTTCTTGCAAATGCTGATGTTGTATCACTACACGTGCCAGATGTTCCTTCTACACGTAATTTCATGACCAAAGAGCAATTTGCTCAGATGAAACAAGGTTCAATCTTCATCAATGCTGCACGTGGTACATGTGTAGTAATTGAAGATTTAGCTGATGCTCTGAAATCAGGTCATTTGGCTGGTGCTGCTGTTGACGTATTCCCGAAAGAGCCTAAAGCGAACGGTGAAGAGTTTATTTCTCCACTACGTAATATCCCGAACGTGATTTTAACACCGCACGTGGGTGGTTCTACGATGGAAGCTCAAGCAAACATCGGTCTAGAAGTTGCAGAGAAATTCGTTGCTTACTCTGACAAAGGTATGACATTGTCAGCAGTTAACTTCCCTGAAATTGCGCTTCCGTTGACTGAAGGTAAACACCGCTTACTTCACATTCACAAAAATATTCCAGGCGTGTTGTCTAAAATCAACAACCTGTTTGCTGAACACGGCATTAACATCTCTGGTCAGTCTCTTATGACCAAAGGTGATGTGGGTTATTTAGTCATGGACGTTGATGCTACAGCTTCTGCTGAAGCACTTGATACACTTCATAACGTAGAAGGTACAATCCGCGCTCGCGTATTGTTCTAATCTCTAATACGTTTGGAAAACCACAGCTTTTTCGAGCTGTGGTTTTTTTATGGTGTCTCATCTGAGTTGACGTTGGCTCCGCCAACTTAGATGAAGGATATCCCTTTCTAATCTAACCACCATACATTTAAAACCATGTCTTTGTTAAAAATAAACCCGAAGTTACAAGCACTCGGTTTGTTATTGATCGCCATGATCAGTCTACAAAGTAGTGGTTCATTAGCAAAAGTTTTATTTGAACAATTCCCGATCATTACGGTGTCAGCCCTACGTCTGACATTTAGTGCTGTGATTTTGGCGATTATTTTTCAAGTTTGGAAAATTCAATTTAAACAAATTAAATGGAAAGCCATTGTCAGTTATGGCGTCGCATTAGCTGGCATGAACATGTTGTTCTATCTTGCTATTGATCGTCTTCCGCTCGGTTTAGCAGTTTCATTTGAATTTATTGGTCCACTCAGTGTGGCCTTATATTATGCGCGTCAAAAGTTTGATTTTATTTGGGTTGGTTTGGCCATTATTGGACTGATCCTTTTATTTCCCTTTGACCAAGCCAAACAACCTTTGGATTTACTTGGTGTATTTTTAGCGTTGGCAGCTGGCGCATGTTGGGCACTTTATATTATTGCTGGTCAGCGGCCTTCGGGAGTTTCAGGTAATCACACCGTATGTTTAGGCATGTTTGTTGGAAGTATCATTCTCATGCCGATCGCCCTCAGTATCGGCTTGCCAGCAAGCGTATTTGAAATTAATCATCTAATGTTATTCATCACTTTAGCGATACTCGCCAGTGCTTTACCCTTTACATTAGAAATGATTGCACTACGAAATCTAACAGCATTAAGTTTCGGTACCCTGATGAGTATTGAACCAGCTGTTGCCGCATTATCTGGGTTTGTATTTTTGGGTGAGCAATTGTTATGGAATCAATGGCTAGCATTGTTGACCATCATTTGTGCCTCAATTGGCTGCACCTATACCACTCAACACGCCAAACAAAAATGATCTCATACTTAATTTAAAGTACATTTTCCATGATGGATTGAAGCACTGTGGTCACCATAATAATGTTAAAATTTGAGCAGTCTCACTCTTTTTAATTCGGCTTCGTTTTCCCAATGCCAAATGCTCAACTCACTGCCGTGCTGTTCATGGTCTTATCCATGATCGCCTATCAAATTAGTGCATCCTTCGCAAAGCAGCTTTTTGAAGTTTTAGATCCATTTACTGTGGTGACTTTACGTCTATGCTTTGCATCAATTATGGTTGTATTGATGTTCCGTTCATGGAAAATTCTTCGTCGCCTTCCTTACTTAAAATGGAAAGATCTTCTCTTTTATAGTGGTTCAGTCGCTTTAATGAATGTCTTGTTTTATGCATCATTAGGAAAACTACCACAAGGGATCGCGGTAGGACTTGAGTTTTTAGGACCACTCACGTTGGCTTTACTGTCAATCCAACATCGAAGTGATTACATTTGGGTCATCATGGCAATTTTCGGTGTAGCGCTGATGGTGCCTTGGCAAGATGCCAATGCGACTAACTTTTCATATCTTGGGGCTGCTATGGCCATTGGTGCGGGCGTATGTTGGGCATTCTATATTTATTTTGGACAGAAAGTCGTTCGGCAGAATATCGGCATGCATGCTCTCAGCATTGCGATCGTCCTCTCAGCGTTGACATTATTACCGATCAGTATGGTTCATAATCCATCTGCATTAGTTCAATTTGAATATTGGCCACAAGCCATCGTCATTGCGCTTTTGGCTACAGCCATTCCCTATGCATTGGATTTATTGGCATTAAAGAATTTAAGTAAAATGTCTTATGGAACACTATCAAGTTTGTCACCAGCATTAGGCGCATTGACAGGTTGGTTACTGTTGAATGAACACATTACCTTATTACAAGCCGTTGCTTTGGGTTGTATTATGATTGCATCAATTGGTGTTACTTATCGCGCTGCTAAAATGAAATCACATGGCATAGAAACATAAAAAAGATGGCACATGCCATCTTTTTTTATCATGGGATTAAACCAAACTGTCTTTATCTAATTTCTTATATTTCTTATATTCAGTTTGATATTTTTTAGCCAAACTCTCTTTTTGTTTATCCTCTAGAATTTTTCCTGCTTGCTGAAAAAAGCCATGCTCTTCTTCTTCAAGATGATGATGCACGGTTTCTGACAATTTTTTCGCGATGGCTAACCATCCTGGATTACTGAATTCAGTTTCGGTGAGTTGCTCAAGTAATTCGTCCATTTCATGATGTTCAGCCAATGCATGACGCGTAATATTCAAACCTGAATCTGTCATCATCAGTGGAATATAGAAGTATCGGTCTTCTGCCACTGCATGAGCAAACAATTCATTTTTTAGCTGCTCAAATAATGTTCGGCGTTCTGGCGTATCCCCTGAAGTTTGAACCAGCTTCTCAGCAAGTTCACGTTGAACATCATGACTTTCACGTAAAGCTTCAAAAATATTCATCTTGTTATCCTGTCTTATAAATATGATTTGAAAAAAGAAAAACTTGAATGATCTTCAAAACACTCAACTTACTATAAGAGCTTAGGCGATAACTTCGAGATAGGTTTAAGAAGCGATTTGTATAAAAAAGTTTAATGTTGAGAATGGTTTACATTAAGAACATCTGATAACTTAATCGAACAATTAAAATAGATACTAGAATTAAAAACAGAATACGAATAAAACCGCTACCGTATTTAAGCGCCAACTTCACCCCCACAATCGAACCAATCATATTAGCAACAGCCATCATGGCACCCACTGCAAATAAAATATGGCCTGCAGGAATAAAGAATGTAAGAGCGGCTAAATTGGTCATCACATTACCAATCTTGGCCAAAGCTGCTGCATGCAAAAAATCGACTTGTAAATATCGAATAAAATAAAAAATAAAAAAACTTCCTGTTCCCGGACCGAACAATCCGTCATAAAACCCAATCGCTAAACTTCCTATTCCAGCCAAGATCAGAATTTTAGTGTTTACCGTTTGTGCAGTATGAACCTGCCCAAACTCCTTCTTTGACAATGTGTAAATTGCCATCACAATGAGCATCACCAAGACAAAGGGCTGCAAGATTGATTTCGGAATCATGGAAACACTGGCAGCTCCCGCAAAAGAACTGATGGCAGCACATATCGCCACCACCAGTAATAACTTCGATTCAAACTTAACTTTTTTAGCGAAAGTCCACGCGGATGTTGCTGTTCCAACAACCGCAGCTAGCTTATTGGTGCCAAATAATGTTGCTGGCGCCATATGAGGAAAAGCACTCATCAATGCTGGAATCTGAATGAGACCACCACCACCGACTGCTGCATCAATTGCGCCTGCGCAAAATGCAAAAAAAATCAGGCTGAGGATGATGTCTAATTCCATAATTGAATTCGCTTATAAATTTAATACACGTTTAGGAACTAGACGTTTTTTATCAGTAATTTCAGCTAAACCTAAACACTTTTTTTCGTCAAAAACGAGGACTTGAGATTCGGCAGGATGATCAATATTGCTTTCCATCCCACGACTAAAATATTCTGCACGACCTTCTGGTACTTGAACTTTTGGAAAATGATCGACAGGCGCATAAGCAGGTAACAACAATGCTTCACGTTGTTGTTCAGTTAGACTTTCTAAGTATTCAATGGTGTACTCTGGCACAATACCAAAATGTCCAGTTTGAATACGATGTAAATATGTTAAGTGCCCATAACTTCCTAAAGCTTGAGCAATATCCTCACCCAATACTCGGATATACGTTCCTTTTGAGCATGTCACATCCAAAGTAATTGAATCTTGAGTGAAAGACATCAGTTCAATCGCGAAAATATGAATTGGACGAGCCTCACGTTCGATTTCAATTCCTTTACGCGCCAGCTCATACAAAGGACGACCTTCTTTCTTTAAAGCAGAATACATTGGAGGAACTTGTTGAATGTCTCCAACGAATTGCTGAATCACGCTTTGAATTTTATCTTCGTTAAGTTCAATCGGTTGTGCCTCGAGCAAAACTTCACCCTCGACATCACCTGTAGTTGTACTATTTCCCAATTGAATCGTCGTTTGATAACGTTTAGTAGATTCCAGTAAAAAGTGTGAAAACTTGGTCGCTTCACCTAAGCAAATCGGGAGTAAGCCTGATGCTAATGGATCTAAAGCGCCAGTATGACCACCTTTTTCAGCACGATAGAGCCAACGCACTTTTTGCAATGCTGCATTTGAGCTAATCCCCAAAGGTTTGTTGAGTAGAAATACACCACTTATATGACGTCGAATAATTTTTGGAGATTTAGCAGACATTAGATAATATTCAGATCAGTAAAATACTGCTATTTTATCAAATCCATTTATAGAATATTGATTAAATTTTTATGCATAAAATGTGACATTTGTGGCAAATTATTCTACACCATTAATAATAATTAAATGATTTCATAGGATGTGAAATGAATTCAAAAGCTAAATTGAAAATTACACTGCTGATTGTGGCGTGTCTGATCGTTTTATTCCTTCTCTTTCAATGGTTGAAACCTGACTCAGCTGAATCTGTTGAAAACTCACAACGAGCAGCACAAGATGCCGAAATTCAATCAGAAAATATGGCGCTACAACAAAGTACAACCGTGAATGGTTCTAGCTTTGCAAGTAAAAGTCAGCAAGATATTCAAATCAATTGTCAAATCCAAACCGATAATGCCAACCGTTTGATTGTGAATGAAAATACTAAGAACTGTTTTGAGTTTTTTATTACCCAATACGGTGAAAAAGAGATTCCGCAAATCAAGGCTGATTTTATTAAATTTGCTCAAAGCACCTATCAAGAACCATTACTAGGTCAACTGACAGATTTATGGTCACGTTATGTTCAATATCGTGAAAAAATGGGTGACCTAACACCACCAAACCATGACAAAGAAAGTGCGCAGTATTACAAAGCTATTTTTAATCAGATGAAATCATTGCGTAAACAATTTTTTTCAGACTATGAAATTGAAGGTTTATTTGGTATCGAAGATGAATATCATGATTATACCTTGGCTCGCATGAGTGTCATGGAAGATAAAAATTTATCTGAAAAACAAAAAGCCGATAAATTAAAAGAACTGTTCAATGATCTACCTGAAGATTGGAAAGAAAATTTAAAACAACTTTCTCAACTCGAAGATCTTCGTCAATTAACTGCAGAAATTAAAGCACGTGGTGGTAGTGCAGAAGAAATTCGTCAAATGCGTCTCAGCTTAGTGGGTCCTGAAGCAACACAACGTCTAGAAAATCTTGATGGACAGCGCTCAAATTGGAAAAGCAAGGTCAATCAATATTTATCTGAACGTGACAGCATTGTCAAAAGTAATATGAGTCCTAGTGCAAAGCAGGAAGCTGTACAACGCCTCCGTTCTCAACATTTTAATAATTCACAAGAGCAACTTCGGGTAGAAACATTCGAGCAAGTTCATGATCAAGGCGGTCAACTTCCTTTTGCCGATTAATCTTTTCAAGGAACACATTCATTCACAGGGAAGAACGATGAAAAACTTAAAACTTAAATTGATACCTACGACGTTAGCATTCGTCACAACGCTATGCTTATCAAGCTCATTCACTGCCCACGCAGGTCCGGGATTACTCGAAGTAAATGAGACAAAGATCGGTAGTTACGCAAAAACCAAATATCCTATTGTGATGACACACGGTTGGTTAGGCTGGTCTCGCATAGGCAATGAAACATTCAATATTGACTATTGGTATCAAATCTTACCTGATCTATCGCGCCATGGTGCACGCGTTTTTGCAGCACAACTCTCACCTGCTCATACGACTGAATTTCGAGGAGAACAATTAATTTCTCAGGTTGAAGAAGTAATTGCGATCACTGGGCAGAAAAAGGTCAATCTGATTGGTCATTCGCACGGCGGACCGACTGTGCGTTATGTTGCAGCAGTAAAACCCGACTATGTTGCTTCTGTTACTGGTGTAGGAGGGACTTTCAGAGGTTCTATGGTCGCAGATAAAATTCAAAATAATGAAGCAACTCGAACAATATTTAATATTTTAGGGGATTACATCATTCCCCCCATTAATTGCTTATGCACAAGGTCGTCCTGATATGCCGATCAGCTTTGATGCTTCGATGAAATCATTAACTGAAACAGGCTCTGCTGCATTTAATGAACGTTTTCCAACAAAAGCTCTCGCGTCAAGTTGTACTCGTTTAGGCAGTCCGATAGACAACGGAATATTTTATTATTCTTGGACTGGTGTCGCACAAACCACCAACCTCTTAGATATCGACACCATTTTAATGCAGCTCGGGCCTTTAGCGTATGGCAATAAAGATAATGATGGCATGGTTGGACGCTGTAGCACGCATATTGGACGTGTGATTCGTGATGATTACAAACTAAATCATACCGATTTAGCCAATATGATGTTCGGTCTCAAAGGTTTGTTTGCTCCAGATCCTATTTCACTTTATCGCCAGCATGCCAATCGTTTGAAACTGACAGGACTCTAGACGCACAAAATAGCGCAGTTAAATGGAAAGCTATTCATCAGAATAGCTTTTCCGACCATCAGCGACTCTCGACACAATTTAAATAATGCTTTTTGAACACATTTGCTAATGATTAAATCCTTTAATTATTTCAACTTTTGATTCTTTTTTGCTTTTTATATGTTAATTCAGCAAGCTAAATTGGCATTTTTTGCATCTTGTTGCATTCAATAACATCTTTTAAGGTCTTCTGTATGTTCATCTGGAAGAACATCATAGATTCACCAAAAACTAGGAATAATAATGAAAATAAAACATATTCTAAGCTCGCTGGTGACAGCGCTATGTCTAACATCTACGACAACTTATGCTACTCAAGCTCAACAGATCAAAGTCTCAAGTATCAAATCGGATTATGCCAAAACGAAATATCCTATTGTATTCGCTCATGGAATGGTTGGATTTATACGTTTGGGCACTGAAAGTCTAGGCATGGATTACTGGTATCAAATTTTACCTGATCTAGCGAGAAACGGTGCAAACACATGGGCGGCTAGAATGTCTCCTTTCAATTCTTCTGAAGTCCGAGGTGAACAATATGTTCAACAACTTGAAGAAGTTATGGCGATTACTGGTGCTGACAAACTCAATCTGATTGGTCATAGTCATGGTGCAAACTCTGTTCGTTATGCCGCAGGTGTAATGCCTCAACATGTTGCATCGGTAATGACTGTAGCCGGTGCCAACAAAGGTACAATCATCGCGTCAGATGTATTAAAAATCGCAGATAAAACAGGAACATCTGAGCTACTGAATGTTCTCATCAGCACTTTTGGTAAAGTCATTATGTGGACGCAAGGTCTTCCTGCTGATACGTTCCCACATGATGCGATGGCCGCTGGTGTGAGTACATCTGTTGAAGGAACTGCCTTGTTTAATCAAAAATTCCCTCTCGGTTTACCATTAACCCACTGTGGCGAAGGTGCTTATCAAGAAAAAGGAATTCATTTATATTCAATGACAGGAAACAAGCCTTTTACGAATGCCTTGGATCTAGGTGACCCTGTCATGGTTCTATTTGACCGTTTGTCAGTTCATAAAGCAGGAAAAAATGATGGCATCGTTCCAGTTTGTAGTGCCCATTTTGGTAAAACTATTCGTGATGACTTTCCATGGAATCATTTAGATGAGGTGAACTTGCTGTTCGGAATTAAAGGATTTTTTGCTCCTGACCCAGTTGCAGTTTATAGACAGCACGCCAACCGCCTTAAATTACAAGGACTTTAAATCTCTAGCTCTTTAATTGAGTAATTTCTTTCAAATTCATTAGGCTGGATTTGAAAGCAGATTCAAATCTTCATCAAGATAATTCATTGATCAAATCTACCTCTCTTTTTTTAACCTTAAAAATTTACCATTCATCTATTCGATATTTAAAATGTGATTTACATCACTATAATCAATTTAACTCTAGGATTAGGGTTTGATAATAAAAAGTTGAGGATGATGATGAAATACAACAAAATTATGGCGTGCCTACTTACGTCTGTAGCGTGCTTAACGACTCAATTATCTAATGCTTCTGCATTAGAAGTGAAACCTGTAACCTCGACACTTGGCAAATACAATACCTACGCAAAAACTAAATACCCAATCGTGTTTGCACACGGACTAACAGGATTTGTCCGTCTTGGTACAGAGAGCTTTGGTTTAGATTATTGGCACCAAATCCTGCCAGATCTAGCGCGTAATGGTGCCAATGTCTGGCCTACACGAGTTTCTCCATTCAACTCCAACGAAATTCGTGGAGAGCAATTGCTTCAACAAGTTGAAGATATTTTAGCCATTACTGGTGCACAAAAAGTGAACTTAATTGGGCATAGTCAAGGTGGACCATCAATACGTTATATTGGTGGAACAATTCCTAAACATGTGGCATCCATGACCACGGTCGCTGGTGTGAATAAAGGATCACCTATGGCGGACTTTATCTTGCGTTCAGAAGGAACAGGACTTGATACTGTGCTTGCGACAGCGATGAATTTTGTCTCGGGAGCAATTGTTTGGGCACAAGGATTAAATGTGAAAAGCCTACCACATGATTCGCTTGCCTCGGCTAAAAGTTTATCTACAGCAGGCTCATTAGCATTTACAGAACGTTTCCCTGCGGGTGTACCAACCACAAAATGTGGTGAGGGTGCATATCAATTCAATGGCATGCGTATGTATTCATTTACTGGTAATACACCGTTTACCAATGCCCTTGATCCATCGGATTATGCAATGCAAGCGGCATCTTTCATTGTATCTAAGGAAGGTGCAAATGATGGTTTAGTCCCAGTTTGCAGTGCTCGCTTCGGACAAACGATTCGGGATGATTACCGTTGGAATCATTTAGATGAGGTCAATCAAATGATGGGGATGACTAGCATTTTTGCAGCAGATCCAGTATCGGTTTATCGACAACACGCCAATCGTTTGAAACTTCAAGGACTATAATCTTCTCAAGCCTCCATACGCTCATCACGAAATTATGGAGGCTTATCTTAAAAATTGTTCCCTAAAATTTAAATCCACTTTTCTTTCCTTTTGCTTCGCTATACTCTTATTGTGACAACGGAAATTGTCGAGTATTTCAATCCATCTAAGGAATAGAGATGAGAAAATTTATTTTGGGGACATGCCTTTCTTTCGCATGTTTAACTGGCACGAGTTACGCTACTACAGCACCTGAACAAGTAACTTCAAAATTTCAAACTACCTATGCAAAAACCCAATATCCAATCGTTTTTAGCCATGGAATGTCTGGTTTTATTCGCATTGGAACTGATCCACTCGGTGTAGATTATTGGTACCAAATTCTACCTGATCTGGCACGTAACGGCGCAAATGTATGGGCTTCCCGCGTATCCCCATTTAACTCATCAGAAATTCGGGGTGAGCAACTTTTACAACAAGTTGAAGAAGTCATTGCAATCACAGGATCGCCTAAAGTCAATTTAATCGGTCACTCTCACGGCGGGCCTACGATTCGATATGTCGCAGGTGTACGACCAGAAGTAGTCGCATCAATGACAGCGATTGGGGCGCCACATCAAGGCTCACCAGTGTCTGATTTTATATTAAAAATTCGTGATACAGCACCAATCCTTGAAACACCAATTGTGGCTGTAGTCAATCTACTGTCTAAAGCAATTGTTTGGGCACAGGGGCTTGATCCAGCATCCTTCCCGCACGACTCACTTGCGGGAGCCAATAGTTTGAGCCTAGCAGGATCAGCAATATTTAATCAGAAATATCCTATCGGCGTTCCTCAAAACTCATGCTCTGAAGGTGCATATCGTGAGCAAGGAATTTATAACTATTCCTTTACAGGTATCGGCACGGTCACAAACCCACTTGATCTAGACTCATCTTTAAAAATTACAAGTCTATTAATTGATGGGGGTCAAGAGAATGATGGGCTTGTTTCACGTTGTAGTGCGAAATTCGGTAAAACCATCCGTGATGATCTCAATTGGAATCATCTAGATGAAGTCAATCAAGTGCTTGGTTTAAAAAGTGTCTTTGCGCCAGATCCAGTCTCGATGTATCGTCAACATGCAAATCGCCTTAAACAACAAGGTCTCTAATATATTTTTTGTCTGCACTCATCTCTAGATGGGTCCAGACTGTTTAAATAGCCCTTATTAGCATGACATATCTATCCTATAAATGAGTCACCCATCCAACTTATATCAATAAATTTGCACTTTATCTCTTTTTTATAGACTTAAGTCACAATTTTAGTATCTTAAATTATGGCGATGGATATTGCCTGAATCATAAAAATAAACGAATCACTGAATGAGTATCGAAAATGAAACTAAAAAAAATAGTCATGAGCCTATGCATAGGTTCATGTTTTCTTCCTGTTGCACAAGCCTCAACACAAATTAAAGATTTAGCCGTTAACCATACCGTCAAAACACCTAAATCAAATTATGCACAAACCCAATACCCTATTGTGCTTGCCCATGGCTTATTTGGCTTTGGTAGTATGGTCGGTGTTGACTATTTTTATCAGATCATTCCTGATCTTGCTCGAAATGGTGCAAACATCTGGCAAACACGTGTTTCAACCATGAACTCAAGTGAAGTACGTGGTGAACAAGCGTTAAGCCAAGTTGAAGAGATACTTGCCATTACCGGCAAGCAAAAAGTGAATTTAATCGGACATAGTCATGGTGGTCAGACTGTTCGATATATTGCAGGGGTTATACCTGATCATGTCGCATCTGTTACGACAATTGCTTCTGGAAATCAGGGAGCAAGAATGGCTGATATACTAGAAGGTATTCTAGTAGGTAATATTTTAGAAGCACCTGCTCGCGCAATTTTTGACAATCTGGTATCGCCAGTGATTACATTCGCATCTGGTCTTGATCCAAAAGTCTTTCCTTATGATGCTAAAGCCGCCCTACAAAGTTTAGGAACGAAAGAATCACTCAAATTTAGTCAGAATTTTCCAAATGGTGTACCTACAACCCAATGTGGTGAAGGGGCTTATCGTGTCAACAATACTCATTATTATTCATTTATGGGTAACTCTCCATTTAATACCGCTTTAGATCCATCTGATTATGGCATGTTAGCTTCTTCTCTTTTGGCTGAAAAAGATGGAGATGGAATTGTAGGGCGTTGCTCCGCTCGATTTGGCAAGGTCATTCGTGATAATTATAAATGGAATCATTTAGATGAAATTAACCATCTACTCGGTTTAAAAAGCATTTTTGCACCAAGTGCTGTAGATGTTTATCGTCAGCATGCAAATCGACTTAAACTCCAAGGGCTATAAAACCTAAACACAAAGGGTGAATTTTTCACCCTTTCTTTCAGTTTAATAATGATCAATATTTAGTCGGATTTATCTTATTTTTGTTTAGTTTTTCTTTACAATATTTTTTGACAATAAATATTGTCTTTTTAAGGAAGAAAAAATGAAAACAAAAAAAATGATCCCAGCACTTCTGCTAAGCCTCGTAGGATTATCTCAACTTACATATGCTTCCGGCCTGATCGATGTCAAAGCTAAATACGTAAATACCAATTATGCGCAAACTAAGTACCCTATTGTAATGGCCCATGGCTTTGCATTAGGTTTTAGCCGCAT
The DNA here is from genome assembly GCF_013417635.1 of Acinetobacter sp. YH12239. NCBI lineage: Bacteria > Pseudomonadati > Pseudomonadota > Gammaproteobacteria > Moraxellales > Moraxellaceae > Acinetobacter > Acinetobacter sp. YH12239. Next base: position 86,915 of record NZ_VPDP01000006.1, read on the forward strand.
TGGTACAGAACATTTCGGTTTAGATCAGTTCTATCAAATTACCCCTGACCTCGCACGAAATGGTGCACGTGTTTTTGTCGCTCAAATGTCTCCTGTCGAATCAACTGTGGTTCGTGGTGAGCAACTGTTACAACAAGTGAAAACAGCTTTAGCTATTACGGGTAAAGACAAGGTCAATTTGATCGGCCATAGTCATGGTGGACCTACTGTACGTTACGTTGAAGCCATTGCTCCTGAGAAAGTTGCTTCACTGATTGCTGTTGCAGGCAGCATTAAGGGCTCTCCCCTAGGAGATACTTTCGTAAATAGTAAAGTGCTTAATAGTGTAGCAAAATTAGTTATTGGTGATATTTTGGCACCTGCAATTTCAATTATGGAAGGTAATCCAAGTCTTAGCGTTAATTACGAACAATCCATGTATGATCTTTCTGTAAAAGGTTCTTTAGAATTTAATCAAAAGTTCCCTTCTGCTGCGATCCCAAAAGACTGTAATTCTAACGGTTCATCACAAACGGCTAACGGCGTATATCATTATTCTTGGATTGGTTCTTCAAAGGTGACCAATGTTCTCGATATTTTAGATACCGCAATTGTTGTCTTAGGGACAGCGATTATGCCTAATGAACGCAATCACGATGGTCTCGTGCCTATTTGTAGTGCTAAATACGGCAAAGTAATTCGTGATAATTACAACTTAAATCATTTTGATGAAGTCAATCAAATACTTGGGCTTAAAAGCTTCTTTGCTCCTGATCCAGTATCAATCTTTCGACAACATGCCAATCGTTTGAAGATTCAAGGTTTGTAAGTTTTGATCATAAAAAAATGCGCCAAAAGGCGCATTTTTTTGCTTCGAAGCAAGGCTAAAATTAACCTTGTTTACGAGCTGGTAACTTTTCACGAATACGTGCAGCTTTACCAGAAAGTTCACGTAGGTAATAAAGTTTAGCACGACGAACGTCACCACGACGTTTAACTTCGATTTTAGCTACGATTGGTGAATGAGTTTGGAAAACACGCTCAACACCAACACCGCTAGAAATTTTACGTACTGTGAACGCAGAGTTCAAACCACGGTTTTTCTTAGCGATTACAACGCCTTCGAACGCTTGTAGACGTTCACGGTCGCCTTCTTTTACTTTTACTTGGACAACTACTGTGTCACCTGGTGCAAAAGCTGGGATGTCTTGTTTAAGCTGAGCATTTTCTACAGCTTGTACTAAAGGATGCTTACCGCTCATGGGGTATCTCCAATATGTGTGGGTCAGAAGAGGTCTGATATCCACTGGGGCTAGAGGCTAAGGCGCATAGACCCGATTGACTTTCCCTTCATGCTTGACCGCTTCAATGCATAAAGAGCCTATTTAATACTTCAAGCAATATGCTTGAGGTCATATTTGCTTAAATAAATCTAAAAGATTTATTTTTGCGAATCTTTGAGCCATTTCTTTTGCTGCTTAGTCAACTCAACTTTTTCAACCAATTCAGGTCGACGTTCAAGCGTTCGTTGATAGCGCTGCAAAAAACGCCATTTTTCAATATTTGCATGATGACCTGATTTTAGTACCTCAGGCACATCCAAACCTTCAAAATGATCAGGCTTTGTATATTGCGGACAGTCGAGTAAACCATCCACAAATGAGTCTTGAACGTGTGATTGTTCATCAGACATTGCACCCGGAAGTCTCCGAATAATACTGTCCAATAAAACCATCGCAGGCAGTTCTCCCCCAGATAAAACGTAATCCCCTATGGACCATTCCTGATCAACATATTTTTGAATCAAACGCTCATCAACACCTTCATAACGACCACACAATACAATTAATCCATCATATTGCACGAAATCTTGTACTGCAGGTTCATTTAAGGTTTTACCTTGTGGCGACATATACACCACAGGTACATGAACAGCACCTGCTTGCGTTGCAAGCTCTTTGGCACGATGAATTGCTTTTGCCAATGGCTCAGCCATCATTACCATACCAGGACCACCACCAAATGGACGTTCATCCACTCGTTTGTAGTTCCCTGTTGCAAAATCACGAGGATTAATACAATGAATTTGCATTAAATCGCGTTTTGCTGCGCGACCGCTAATACCAAAACTTGTAATCGCTTCAAACATTTCAGGAAAAAGCGTAATGACTGCAAAAAACATCGCAGACTCCCGTATTTCCGAAAATATTAGTAATCTACGCCCCAATTGACATAGATACGACCAGTTTCGAGATCAACGCGTTGCACCACATCTTTATGCCATGGAATCATTCGCTCTTCGCCGTCGACACTGTCAGCAGTTGCGCGAACCACCATCACATCGTTAGCACCTGTTTCAAACAATTCGTGGATTTGACCAAGATTGACTTCTTGCTCTTCATCATCCAGACCTAACACTGTTAGACCCTTTAGATCAGACCAATAATACTCGTCCACGCCTGGTTGAGGCAGTTGCGATTTAGAAATCCAGATATTTGCGCCAACTAAATTGTCTGCTGCAGTACGATCACTCACACCTTTCAGCGAAACAACTAAGCCTTTGCCATGTGGCTTCCAACGTTTCACATCTACAATTTGCCAACCTGCTTTGGTCTCGATGTACCAAGGCAGATAGTCAAATATGTTGCTCATAGGTTCTGTATTGGAATAGACCCAGAGCCACCCATTTAATCCATAAGCTGAACGTAGCTGTCCAATCTGAATACGATCTTCGGGAACATTCTGTGTTGGTGTCATGGGCTAGCTTCTACCGTATTAAACAGCAGCTGCAGCTTTTTTAGCTTGAGCAGCTAATGAAGCAACACGTTCAGAAGGTTGAGCACCTTGAGCAACCCAGTGAGCGAAACGATCAGCATCTAAACGAAGTTTTTCTGCTTTACCTTGAGCTGTAGGGTTGAAGAAACCGATACGTTCGATGAAACGACCGTCACGTGCATTACGGCTATCAGTCACGATGATTTGATAGAACGGACGTTTTTTAGCACCACCGCGTGCAAGACGAATAACAACCATGATAGAACCTTATAGTTTTTACGGATTATCCCTGCACCGACCATCGATACATTTCAAACCCCTTTCATAGAGGGCAGTATTTTACGTGAACTTTGATCCGATTGAAAGCTCAAAAATTATTTATCCACATTTTTGAATTTAAATTTATTTTCCATCCCAGTTTGTACTTGAAGAAGGCGTACAAGAAGCTGCTTTCACCCAACATTTTTCATGGGCTTCATTTATGACAAAGTGACCATCTGTTTGCATCAATTTTCCACTCACAGGCACTGCACTCAACATCCAACTGTTGTTGGTTACATCTGATATACCAACCGTATAGACAGGATCATAATGCGGAACTTCAACTCGATTTTGCGCATTGATCTGAAATCCCAATTCAGCCAACGTGACTGCTTTGCCATCCGATTTAATATAACTGTAATTCGCAACCTGATAGTGCTGAAGTCGAGCTGCAATATCTGCCAATGTGGTTTTTACTTCGACACGTTTAGTTTTACGAACATATTCTTGGTAGGACGGATAGGCAATCATGGCTAAAATTCCAATGATGACCACTGCAATCATGATCTCTACTAAAGTAAATCCTGAATTACCATTGTTTTGCATTTGCACCACATCCTGTATATGCATTGACTTCTTTTAAGTCATTTTCTACCAAATATTCTGTTTTACAACGAATACCCTGACTCGTCGCCAAAAACGCATCATATCCTGTCTGCGTTGGTACAGCTCGAACCCCCCATGCCCGTCCCAAGCCCTGATCTGAACTTAATAAGGTTTTAGGTGTTTTTTCACTGATATCTGCAATACTAATCACATATTTTGGTTTCTTCGCATCAGGCAGGGAAATACTCGTCATTGAAGTATCTTGATCGTAGATATACTTCGCATCAAAACCTCGATAGGAAAAACTGCGACTTTTATAGCGTTCAAGTTGTTCAATAATTTTGGATACTTCTTGCTGAGCCTGTGCAGCAGCATTACGTTTTAAATAACTTTGGTAAGATGGCACTGCGATTGTCATCAATATCGCAATCATCACCACAACAACCATCAACTCAATCAGCGTTAAACCTTTTTGATTCATGGTAACCACCTACTGACGCTCAAACCAGTTATAAGCTTTCAGCACTTTGGTTGTGATGTAGTTGGTATAACCACCGCCCAGCAAAGTCGTTTTCTTTTTACCATTCTGGACAATAGGTACGCTGTTTAGCTTACTAATCCCATCAGACTTAGTCTCTGAGATTTCTGCCACAATTTTATTTTGAAGATTAGACGTTGATCCAGCATCTCCACAAACACCATACGGCAAGCAAAGCTTTAAGGTACGACTTGCTCCTTTAATGCCCCCAGTACATTGGTTCGGTTGTTGTGACGACGCATCATTTGGATTGTATAAAGACACATATAAATCTGAATGACTTGGACTATTTGCGATCGCAATATAACCATTTAATGCTTTAACTGTACCAGTATTCGCTGTTTCGTTTTTAGACGTTGTTCGTTGCAGCACATAGAACCAACCACGCTTATTACGGTTCATCAGATGTGGCACTGTTGTACCTGATAAATTAGACCATGCAGTTAAATGAGCTTCGGTAAGGTTTTGTGTTTTAGCAAAATTTGCTTGAAATAAATTCGGTTGTGCCAAGTCATAATCATGTAACACATAGACTCGATTGTCATAAATATTGCTGGTATTTAAAGGAAAGCTGCGATTTCCCGATGCAACACTCACCGCACCAAATCGCTCACCATTCAGATCATGGATGGTCAAAGCAGGCATTTCATAAAAACGTTGGTGATACGCACTAAAATCAGCAAGACGTGTCACTCGTCCAAACGAGGTTGTATTCGTTCCAAGACGATTATTGAGATCAACACGCCACACTTGCCCACCTAAATCACCAAAATATAGGTGATCGATTAAACCATCCGTATTGCGGTCAAATGCTTTAATTTGACTGACCACACTATATTTCATCTCAGCATGCTTAACATCAACACTGGTTTGATTCGATTGGTTGCCATAGCGTGCATTCCACAATAATTCGCCCGTTTCAGCATCAAAAATATAGACACCCGCCCCTTGATTAGCTCGTTGACCAGTTAATGCAGATTGAGGCTGGTAACCATCCGTTTCATAGGCCATATCATAGCCGCCGCCAACAATCATGACCGTTTTCACTTTGCCGTCAAAACGAATTTTAGCAATGGTAGGTTTAGACCAACTATATCCCATAGCTTTTAAGGCATCTGATTGATTTGTACTACTCACTGATGTTGATTTGCTTTTTATCGTTCCAGAACTTGGATCAACATGGAAAAGTAATTCAGGTTGGTTCGGATTTTTCATATCCAAGGCATAATAACTACGCCCACCCATGCGCATACCACCATAAATATTTGCTTTCGCAGCAATAAACTTATTGTTATTCTGGTCAATCTTATATTGAACATCTGAAGTCCATGATCCATCCATGCCATAAATAGGATGCGCAGACGACAATAATGTATTGGACTGTTCAAGTAACGCGTCTCGTCGACTTGGATCTTGAACCATTTCATGAGCTAAGAAACTAAATGCCTCTTCACCAGTTTCTTGATCCACAACATGCAATAATCCTTGCATCGTCCCAAATACTACATAATCTTTTCGATGAGTCGCATTACGGGTATTCGCTAATATAGTACCAGACCCCGCGTTATATTTTGCTTCGAGCGTCACCAACAATGGTTCCGAGTGAACAACGCCTCCCATTTGCTGCATCACCTTAAGATCTTTAACCTTATTTAGATCATTCCAAATGTATCCAGCAGGTAAGCTACTTAAGTAGTTTTTATCAAGTCGATAACCCAAAGCCGACAGTAAATAGGGTTGATATACATTTTGTCGCCACCCCGACTTGGTTGAATCAATATAGGTCGCGGCCAGCACATTCTGTGTCGTTAATTTCGTCAGTTGTCCATTCTCAGAACCTACCAATCGTTTTGCTTGATCACCCGTTGTGGCAATCGTTGCATTGGTGAATAACGGGCGCGTTTTTATTTTGTCTGTAGTAGTAACACCTGCTAGTGGTGAAGGTGTGGCAATCCGAGAGAACACGCCCCCTTGAATTGCACTCAAACCATCATCTATTCCAGTATTGTTCCAAAAATCCTGCGTATTGGTTCGTATTGCACCTGATCGATCAAGTACCTCTTTCCCCGCACGATCAATCATCACAGCTTGAGCGTTAATACTGTATTTCTTTAAGTTCCCTAACCATAATTGATGTGTGGAAGCCAATACCGAATTTGCTGTGCTCACCTGTGGTTGAAACTGCGGTGCGAACACATAAGGATATGCTGAACTTGTTGATAAACGGTCAAATGGCACCACATAAGTACCAAAACTAGCAGCCTCAAAGTTACCGTGAGAGACCGCAACCAAGAAGGTATTTAATGCATTCTGAATATCTTCACCAGAAGTCGCTTGGGTATACCCCCCAATTTCTTGGCGAGTCCCGTAGGTATCCCCTTTACCAATCACATTCCCCAACTGTTTTAATGCTTGAGCATTCATACTATTGGAAATGTCATTTCCAGAACCTGTATAGCTACTATCAAAAGTACAATGATCGTATAGCCCGTCATTGTCATAATCACGACAGGTTTCTCGTGGATGCTTTTGGAATAAGGGACCAAAACCTACAGTAGATGTATAAACACGCTTCTGATTCGCATCGCTGGTCATCTGCGTTTGATTTGCCAAACGCTGAACCATCTTACCTACGCAAGCCCATGAACTACGGTTTTGCCAGGTAGTTTGATTGGCTGACACAGCATTACCAATATCATCTTCATAAAAACGATATGGCTGCGTCGCCATTTCCTTAAACTCGCCATTGAAGGTCGCGGCACCACTGGCACCTTTGGCATTACCGTAATTGTAATAGACATCTTTTAAGGGCGAGCCTTCACAAGTAAAGCTGTCATCTGCCAACGCATTTTGCATAACAGGGAGTACTGTCTTTGGTCTCAAACCAACTGGCGCCCCATCTGTTAAGAAAAAAACACCTTGCGTACTACATTGGGCATCACTGTTATTCAACTTGTTGAGTGGCGCTCTATAACTACCATCCGCTTTACGAATATCCGCTGGCGCAAATGATGCTCCAGATAAACCACGGCTATAATTGGAATATTTAGATGAAGGAAGTAAATCGATGCCTTTTAGGTTAGCCCCAAAGGTACGATTTCCTAGTAAATACGCATAAGTTTCTGAGAGTAATAGTGGTGTGGGCGTACTACCTACGGCTCCAATACTATTAATTTTATTGATTAAATCCGTACGGTGAGCAGGTGTAAGTTGTTTTGCTTCTAGTAAGATTTTGGATGAACGAGCATTTTCACCATAGCTTAACCAATCTTCTGTTGTCCCTATTTCACCCGTTGACGTAAACACCGATACCCCGATATAAACATTATCTGGAATACGATAATTTCCTGATAAGTCCTTTGCATTTAAGGCATCTACCAATGAGTTTTTTAAGGCATTCAAACGGCTAACACTTTGACCTTTATAAGTTGCATCTACTGCACTCATACTCATCGAGTTATCAATCGCCAACATGATAATCGGATTATTTTTTGCTACAGGATTTTGATAAATTTGTAGATCACTGGCACTCAATTGCATTGGGATCGCACCCAATGCCATCACGACTGCAATACTTTGCGCAATCATCTTTTTTGTAAATTGATTCTTTATATTTTTATTCACAATACATCCCCATTAAGATTCAGCGCGCTGATAAGCATCAAAAATGTAACTTTGAATTTGGGTGTTATACGGCACACCAATATCCTTTAAACAGGACGAAATGGTTTGTGCATTACCCACCAATGGTGCTGTATGTGGTCGGCGCAAACAAAGATGAATTTCATCCGTTAAATCTGTCGAAGACAATGCGGGTAAGAGCGATGTTGAATAGACTGTTATTTTTTTAGTATCAGAAGGTTGTCCTATACTTTCAGTGTCAGTTCCAACGTTTGCGTTTGAAAGTGGGATATCATGATCACTGTCTGATGGAGGGCTTACGATTACAGACACCTGAGTTAATTGCGCCTTACGAGCACTGGCATAATCCCCATCGTTTGATAAGGAACAAAACCCAGAAACACCATCGACTGAGACATCACTCATTGCTTCATTCCAACGCAATACACTACTGTTGGAAACATTAAACATCGCACTATTGGATTGGTTTCTAAAACAGAATACGACTTCGTCACCTTCATTCTGAATCGAGTAACCAATTAAGCTCAGAGGGTTACCACTGGAGGCAGCATAGCCGCCATGCCCCAATCGATAAAAAACAGTATCGGAAGATTGCATTAACAATTGTTGCGCTTGGCTGTTGGTGGTGATATTCAAACTCACCATACTTTGTCGAATCGCCCAAGTACCAATAATGGTGAGTAGAACTAACATAATCAGTACCACAATCAGCGTTGCACCACGTTGATGTTGAATCATAAGCCCTCCGCTGAATCCATCACACTCATACCATTTCGAATCGCGATCGTTTGTGTAATGACTTGTCGAATAAATTTAGTCGCGACGGTTTTTTGTGTTTTTTTTAATTTTACTTTTTGATCAAGAACTTCAAATTCTTGATGAGGAGAAATCGCTTGATTTTGACCTACATTTTCAGATGACCTTACTAATAAACCGACCTGTATTGAATTGATGCGTGGACGTGGATAAACATTGAGCTTTTTATAATCTTCAATACTTATATATCTTTGCTGTGCCGTATTATCGTCATTAGAAATCCCCAACAGATAGTGAAAGTGATCAACACGATGCATCAAAATTTCACCATTCGTTGTTCCAAAGACAGTCTTTTTATTATTAAAATTTTTTAAAATTTGAGTGCTGTTACGCGTGTACCACCCTGCTTCACAGGCCAAGACCAATGCATCGTGTGGTTCTTTTTGTATATTTGCATTTGCATCTTTACGTAGAAAAAAACGTTGAACAATATATCGTCCAGCATCGTAATTATTACCTTCACAATCCACACCTTGTGTATCAGCATAAAACTGCATGACCAATTGGTCGCTCATTCCCGCTTGAGCAGGTTGTGAAGATTCAGCTGAAACCAACTCTATATTACTCGGCATATCAGATTGTGATACAGGCACAACCTCCGTATTTGGAATATTTCGTGAAATATTGACGGGAATATTGGTCGCATTAAATGCCAAATCACCAGATGTAGGCACCACTGGAGATTGAGCTGAAGTGATAACAATGCCACCATGCGTCAAACGATCATTTATGATATTTACTTGACCATAATTTGCTTTACGAATTTCATAAGTGAGAAAGCGCAGACCAAAGTTGCCGTTATCTTGAACCTCCGACATTCCTTTCTGCATCGTGAATCCCATCTGCCCTGTAAAAAACAGATGTACCGCAGCAGCGGTAATCAATAATCCAAGCACTAAAGCGATCATAAGCTCAACTAGCGTCAAACCTTTTTGCGTATACCTATGATGCTGCATCAATAAAGCTCCATAACGATGCATTGCGCTTTTGGTAAATAACTTCCACCATGGGTACATGCATCTTTTGCAGAAGCATCATCGATAGGTTTTGTTTTTCCCCATGCTACGTAAATGCATCGGCGAGATTGCAAATTATTACTGACTTGGCAATTCGGCATTTTGATACTCATACCAAGACCATTGGCATTTTTTATTATCTGGGCAGCATCATAATGGGCAAAATCGGCTGCTTGAACACATGGGTTCGTCGTTCCTTTTTGCACACATGATTTGGCTGTAGTTGTTTGTGTTTCTGCATTTATTCTGGCTTGATACTGAGTATAAGCATTCGAGTTCGCACGTATCTTCTCAGATAAATCGCGTGCTAAATTCATGGCCTGTAATTTAGACATTGCTTCGTGTGAAGCATCAATTGCGCGCATTTGTAAAAATGAAAACCCCAATACCCCAATGGCCAAAACCAATAAGGCAACTAGAATTTCAATCATTCCTACCCCCTGTTGCGTAGCACGCATTAGCATGTTCCCTCTGCTTTTAAATATTGTGTTCCCATTCTTGTAATTGCTATCGTTTTAGAAACACCTAACACCTTATTACAGATAGAAAAATTTATGTCAGATGTAAAGTCAGAAATTCCCCCATCCATCCAGAAGGTGACTTTTTCTTGTGATGAAGTCAATTTATTTTGCGCTTTGGGTGTCCAATGAAAGATTGTACTGCTATCTGATTGATTCGACTGAAGATCTACAGTCGCATCTTTTCTTAACAATGTTGCTTGATTACGCGCCATCATGAGCACGCTTGATAATTCACGCACATCTGAATTTAGGCGATATTGCGCAACAATATTTTTAAAAGATGGAATAGCCATGGTTGCTGTGATTGATAGCACAATTGTGGTAATCAACAGCTCAATAATGGTAAAGCCCTGTTGTAAGTCTTTCATATTCAAACTTTTGTATTTATTTATTAATGTTACAAAAGTAATATTTTATAATTATAAAACCAACACAGTTATGATAAATGGTATGAAAATGAGGATAAGATCACACTTTTAAAATCTGTTCACCTATCCTGCTATGTCATTGATAATTCATTATTAAGCTTGAGTAACTTGAATTCTCAATTCTTTAGGCAAGCTAAAGGTTATGTTCTCTTCTCGCCCATTTAATTCCTGCGGTGACGTAGCGCCCCAATCTTGTAGACGCTGAATCACTTGTTTGATCAAAATTTCAGGTGCTGAAGCACCTGCAGTAACACCAATTTTAGTAGTTTCAGCAAACCATTCCTTTTTCAGCTCATCCGCATTATCTACGAGATAAGCATGCTTACCCATTCGCTCTGCCAATTCGCGAAGACGATTAGAGTTCGAAGAGTTTGGAGAACCAACAACTAAAACGACATCACATTGAGTCGCTAAATCACGGACCGCATCTTGACGGTTTTGAGTTGCATAGCAGATATCATCTTTACGTGGCCCTTGAATTGCTGGAAATTTAGCACGTAAAGCATCAATGACCTTTGCAGTATCATCAATTGAAAGTGTCGTTTGAGTCACAAATGCTAACTTATTAGGATTATTTACCTGTAAAGCAGCGACATCATCTTCATCTTCAACCAGATAAATTGCACCACCATTTTTTAGATCATATTGCCCCATTGTACCTTCAACTTCTGGATGCCCTTCATGACCAATCAGAATGGCTTCTATCCCTTCACGCGCATATTTTGTGACTTCGATATGCACTTTTGTCACGAGAGGACATGTGGCATCAAATACTTTTAATCCACGGCGCTCAGCTTCTTGCTGCACAGCTTTTGATACGCCATGTGCACTAAAAATCACGATATTGTCATCAGGAACTTCATCTAATTCATCTACAAAAATTGCACCACGTTGGCGTAAGTCGTCCACAACAAATTTGTTATGTACCACTTCATGACGAACGTAAATGGGAGGATTAAAGCTTTCAAGTGCACGATTAACGATCGCAATAGCGCGGTCTACACCAGCACAGAAACCACGTGGATTAGCTAAAACAATTTCCATAAGACCCTCAAACGATCGCTAAAATTTGGTCAATGAATCAGAATATTTTTTAAAACAAATGCGAATTGCTATTTAGTTTAAAAGCACTCTGCTCTAAAATAGAGAAGATATTTTATCATATCAGGAAAAATATCATGTCGGGTCTCTTGTTTGTCGTTTCAGCTGCTTCTGGAACTGGCAAAACATCATTAGTTAAAGCCCTACTTGAGCGCGTAAGTAATTTACACGTTTCTGTTTCACACACTACTCGAGGTCAACGTCCTGGTGAATTAGATGGTGTGCATTATCACTTTACCAGCAAAGAATCTTTCATTGAGCAAGTGAACCAAGGTGGTTTCATTGAATACGCGGAAGTTTTCGGTAACTACTACGGCACTTCACAAGCGACTGTAAAAGAACAACTTGCAAAAGGTCATGATGTTTTACTTGAAATTGATTGGCAAGGTGCAGAACAGGTTCGCAAACTTTTTCCTGAATCAAAACAAATTTTCATTCTTCCACCTACTCAATTCGATCTTCGCCAACGCCTATCAAACCGCGGTACAGATTCTGTTGAAGTGATTGAGCATCGCTTAAGTTGTGCGGTAGAAGATATGCAACAGTACGTAAACTTCGATTACATCATCTTGAATGATGATTTTAATAAAGCTTTACATGATCTTGAGTCTGTCATTAATGCGAACCGTCTGTCATTATCACAACAGGCTCACCGACATAAAGATTTAATTCAAAAATTAATCACACCGAATTCGTGATTAAACTTGAGTCTATAGACAAAGCATTTTATACTGCGCAGTCTGTTAAAAAATTTCATACATACGAGAACTCTTATGGCACGCGTAACCGTTGAAGATTGTTTAGACCATGTAGACAACCGCTTTGAGCTTGTACTAGTGGCAAGCAAACGCGCGCGTCAACTTGCTCGTCAAGGTATCGAACCAACTGTAGAATGGGACAATGACAAACCAACAGTGGTTGCTTTACGTGAAATCGCTGAAGGTCATGTCACTAAAGATATTTTGAAACAGCGTGAGCAAGATTATCAAACGTCTAGCTTAGATTTAGCACTTTCTGCAAATAACTTAAACTTAGATGGTTTTTCTTTCCAATAAGCTTTAAGACCTGCATTTAAAAGAGCCTAGTCCAGTGACTAGGCTTTTTTATTGATTTTTTTTAGAGAATGATTCGACAAAATTGAAAAAATTTGTTAAAAAAATTAGATCTATTCTCTATTTAAAAATAGAGCATTGTAGCAATATGAATTTTTAGTAAAGTCTTTTACTTTTTACTCTCTTCCACGGATTCAAAGGTGTAGTATGCCAGGCCCATTGGTCAGCCAAGCTAAGCAACAGCTAAAAGTCATCATCGACGCGTATTTATCTGAAAAGGACGTCGACAGAGTACTTGTGGCCTGCGATTATGCTGACATGGCGCATGATGGTATTACACGCAAAAGCGGTGAACCCTATATTCTGCATCCGATAGCCGTAAGTTGTATTCTGGCGCATATGCGCCTAGACCCAGAAACGTTGATGGCAGCACTACTGCACGATGTCATTGAAGATACCGACTTTAGCAAAGAAGACATTACTGAAAAATTTGGCAAAACAGTGGCTGAGCTGGTCGATGGTGTTACGAAATTAAGCCACTCTAGTGACAAAGAATATAATAAAGCAGCCTCATTCCGAAAAATCCTACAAGCCACGTTACAAGATCCTCGTGTGATCATCATTAAACTTTCAGACCGTTACCATAATATGACGACTTTGGAAGCTTTAAGACCAGATAAACGTGCCCGTATTGCACAAGAAACTTTTGATATATTCGTGCCAATGGCACGTTTGGTCGGCATGAATGAAATGGCTGACAATCTTGAACACCTCTGCTATCAAAATCTTGATTTAGATATGTTCAATGATGTACAAGATGCTTTGGCGCAAACCAAACCGCAACGCTGTAAGTACCAAGCCATTTGGGAAAAGCATTTGAGCGATCTCTTGGAAAACTCCAATATTCCTGGGCGGATTAAAAAGAAAAACAATAACATTGAATTATTACGCCACTTTGTTAAAAACGAAATTAACCTTCAAGAACTCACACATAGTCATGCGTTTGAAATCGTACTCCAGACCATTGCCGATTGCGATCGTTTAGTTGAGTTGTTAAAAGATAACTTCCAAGTTTTAAATTACCAAGATCATATCCGCCGCCCTCTCCCTGGTGGTAATCAATCCTTGATGCTGAGTTTGAAAGGCGAGAAAACAACGCTTTCGCTCACCATACAAACTGAACTTATGCGTAAGGCTGCGCGATTTGGGGTAGTATTAGGTGAAAATGCTCCTCAAACATGCCGATCTGCCATTCAGGCATCTATGCAGAATTTGCACACCTTAGTCGGTGGCGACTGTGCAAAGACCACGTTTAATGATCTATTGGATTATCTACATCAAGAAAAAATATGGGTCTACACCCCTCAAGGTCACTTACATGAATTACCACAAGGGGCGACAGCAGTAGATTTCGCTTACTCTGCGAGCTTATTCTTAGGTAACCATGCTGTCGGCTGTAAAATTGATGGTGAAATCAAACCGCTTTCTACACCACTCTCAAGTGGTCAAGTTATTGAGGTGATTACAGATGTTCTCGCTTCACCCAACCCGGATTGGCTGAGCTTTATCAACACTCAAAAAGCGAGACGCTCTATTCAAAATATTTTGCGAGATCAAGATATTGATGAACAGCGCCTTGTCGGTCAACAAGCCTTAAATCGTGCATTAAAGTTATTTAATACGTCTATTCATGATCTAACCGATCAAAATTGGACTGAACTATTACAATGGCGCCATATTCCAAGCAAAAATCAACTTTTTGAACAAATTGCTGTAGGTGATTTGCTCCCACAACTTGTGGCGAACCACCTCTTTGCTCAAGATCATCATCAAGATCAAGCATCAAGTCGCCTGATCTTAGGTACTGATGGTGTAGATGTAAAATATGCCCATTGTTGTAATGCAGTGTTAGGCGATCCTATACAGGGACATTTATCTCGCCGTGGTCTTATTGTTCACCGTGCTCGTTGTAAGAATCTTCTACACGAACAACAGTTACATCCTGAAAATATTATGCCGTTGCACTGGAAAGATGAAGGAGAATCAGAAATCAACTTCAATGCTTACTTGTGTATCGATCTATTATTAAGTGATGAGCAAATTTCAGAACTGATTTATATCTGCCGTAAATCAAAAATCGGAATCGAGTCCGTTCGACAATACGAATCAAAAACCTATCTGAGTATCGTTGTTCATAGTCGTCAGCAAATTGCGCAAATCATTCGTGAACTCCGCATGCAATTTGGTTTTCCACGTATTTCACGCATGTCAGCTCCTCTTGCCGTTGAAGAAGTCTCACATGCCTGCTAAACAAATACAGATTAGAGCTTTCACCTATAGTGTTCATCCTTTATGATGAAGCTAGATTTGAATAATGGAGAAATAGATGTCCCGCCAAGTCATTCATACTGAAAATGCACCTGCTGCAATTGGTACTTACTCTCAAGCCATTCTTGTCGGCGATACACTTTATCTTTCAGGACAAATTGGATTAGATCCATATAGCATGGAATTGGTTGAAGGCATTGAAGCTCAAATTCGTCGTGTATTTGATAATCTAAAAGCAGTTTGTGAAGCTGCAGGTGGTTCTTTAGCTGATATTGCTAAACTGAATATTTTCCTCACTGATTTATCTCACTTTCAACTAGTAAACCAAATTATGGGTGAATATTTCGCTCAGCCTTACCCTGCACGAGCGGCATTAGGCGTTGCAAGTTTACCTAAAGGTGCACTGGTTGAAATGGATGGTGTTGCAATTATTTCTAAATAATTTCAATATCTTAGGAAATACCACCTATGAGGTGGTATTTTTTTATCTAGAAAAACGATGAATTAAACAGCATTTTTAAATGAATTTCATTGACAAACGATAATAATTATCAATAATATCAACTATCGCATTTATCCTTGTGGTTGAGCAGAAATGTACGTTTGTTTATGTCGTGGAATTACAGATCAAGATATTAAAGATGCTATGGCAAATGGCGCTGAATCTTATCGTGAAATTCGTGACTTGCTTGATCTAGGCACTTGTTGCGGACGCTGTGTTCCTGAAGCACGCAGTATTATTAATGAAGAACTTGCTGAAATAGCTGCCAGAATTTCAATCGCCGCTTAATTCAGGATGTGCTAAAAAATAATAACAACTCATTCTATAACTATAATTCAGATTTCCAATTTCTCCCCCCGCTTTGACTCAGCGGGGTTATTTTTTGCAAAAGTGTATTTGATTGCGATTTTCATTTGCTGTTCAATAAATTACTCGTCAGGCTTTAGCAAGTTGGGTTAAGATAATCTCTATCGATAGCCTTCTATGATAGGCTGAATTTTGAGTTTGGAGCTAAGATCATGAAAGGCAACCGTGACGTTATTCATCAGTTAAATCAGGTGCTTTACCACCATCTTACAGCCATCAACCAATATTTTTTACACTCACGCATGTTTAATGATTGGGGCATTGAGCAACTCGGTTCAGCGGAATATAAAGAATCTATCCGCCAAATGAAGCATGCAGATAAAATTATTGAGCGCATTTTATTTTTAGAAGGTCTTCCAAATCTGCAACATCTGGGTAAGCTTTATATTGGTCAGCACACAATCGAAGTACTGCAATGCGATGTTCGGAAAGTCAAAGAAAACATTGAAACGATTCAAACTGCTGTGAAATTAGCAGAAGAACAACTCGATTACGTTACACGTGATTTAGTACAAGAGATTTTAGAAAAAGAAGAAGAGTATTTAGATTGGGCGACCACTCAACTCGACCTTGTCGATCAAGTTGGTGTAGAGAATTATATTCAAAGCCAAATTTAATGATTGAAATAAAAAAAATCCCCTTTCGGGGATTTTTTTTATTTCAATAACTCATCATACTCAATATGCTGCTTATGCAATGTTTCTAAAATCCATAGTTGATGCTTCGCTTCTTGCTCCATACCATTAAAAGCCAACACTTGTGCATACTTATGTAAATCATATTTTGATGCCAAGTTTGCAACCATTCGCTCTAGATCAGCAAGTTGTTGTTCTGTCATTTCAGTTTTAGGATCTAGTCCAATCCACCACACGCGCTCTTTAAATTGAGTAATCAACCAAATTTGCTTTTGCATGGTGTGTTGTTGATCTGCTGTTAAAGCTTCAGCCTTTGATGCGAGTACACTTTGCTCTTTATATAAAAAATAATCCCGTGTCGTAACTAAAGCCCCAACAATCGTAATAAGAGCAATCACTGCGAACACTCGACCATTCATTTTTAATGAAGGTAAATTTGTATATTGCGCTTGAATGATGCCCAGTAAGAAACCTGCCGGAAGTAAAAAATAAGCATAATGTAAAGGAAACTCTAACATGCCATGAATGAGGATCGCACATACCATTAATGTTGCAATGATCGAGATATTATCCTTCACTCCTTTATTGAGCCAAAGTAGCCAAGCTGCAAAGTACAGAAGAATAAGCCCACCTAGAATCAAGCCATTCCAGACCAATAAGTCTAGAATCATGTTGTGTGCACTTTTATACCAAAGTGAAACTTGGAAAGTATCGGTAATATAGTATTGCGCTAAGCCTGTTTGATTCCATCCATACCCCCACCATGGTTGATGCAGAATCGCAGCTATCATTTGTTGCCACATATCAAGGCGAATATCACCCATACCTTGGACAGCACGGTTTGCTGCGGAACTTTGCACGACTGAAGCTGAATCACCAATAGAAAAAATCAACTGGTTGATCGTCGTTAAATTCAGTGTTAAGAGTACAAATAAACCTAACCAAAAAGCTAAATGGGTCAATGAAAATCGATTCTGTTTTTTGAATTGTTTGATTAACCAATAGATCACGATAAAAGCACAAACGATAATGCTTGTTCGGGATTGTGCTAAAACAATTCCCAATAAAATAACAAATGCGATTGGTATAAGATAAAGATTGGAAAGTAATCGTTTTTCAAATAGATAGAGCGAACTCAGTAGCCCTAAAAAAAGTAAAGTCCCTAAGTTATTGGGTTGAGCTAAATTGGCGTAAGGTCTATTTCCCTTTAGTGGATAAATGAGATCGCCTAAAATCCAATTCAACTGGAGCCATTGAAGCATCGCGAATATAGCGGAAATGAAGCCAACGGAAATAAATGTTAAACAGGTAATTTTAAATACTTGCTCTCTCTTTTTCTGTTCAAGGCAAAGTTGATATCCAGCAATGACCATCAATACAAAGAACAGAATATACGCAAAACTAAATAAAGCATTGCTGAAATAGATATTCTGTCCAAAAATAAATTGAATGAGTGGAATACTTAAAAATGGCAATAAATAAAGCTGTGGTTTTGCAATTTTTACTTTAGATTTTGCGAAGCATAGCAATAAAAAAGAGGCTGCAATAAACGTCAGTACTTCTGAACCGAAGGTTGGCCAAGGAGAACGATGATATGGTAGCAGCCAAGCTAACGCTAAAAATAGCAAACATGCAAATAAGTTCAGCATACAAATATGTAGTTAAGAAATAGTAATTGTACTTTTCGAATCTAAATTCGCCAACAGTGCACCGTAAAAGAAACAAAAAATATGTAAAGTCACGATGTAATAGAATCCCCCATTGAACATAGCAGCGATGAATATGTTGATAACAAAACTCGTCAAAATTATAAATTCATAGTTCTTTTCAAATTTAGCAATACAAATTAATGGTTTCACAAAAATAATTGAAACAAGAATAAAACCGATGAACCCAAATTCAATCAATATTTGTAAAATCAGATTATGTGCATGGGCAAACACGCCACCTGCAAAAGGAACCGCAATATTTCTTACAGCCTCAGGACCTAAGCCCCATAGCGGACTTTCAGAAAACTTGCTTAATATCATTTGATATAACTCGACCCGGCCTGAGGTATAGCTATTAACCGACTTACCAACCACATCAAATGATCGCCCCATACCTAAACCAGGTAAATTTGTTTTAAAAAACAGTGGCAAGATGACTGATGGAACTAAAACCATAATTAATTTTTTTATAGTCTTAATATCATTTAAAACTAAAAATATAAGGGCTAAAGCGACACTTAAATAAGCTGCTCGAGCTCCAGTCCAAATAATCACAGAAAGTAAAACAACTGAAAAGATATAATATATAAAACCAAGCTTCAGTTTTTTATTCAACAGCAAAATAAATGAAGCCAAAAAACAAATGGACAGATAATCCGCGATATGTCTGATGTTTGAAAAAAATGGCATATCCCATATCCAATCGTAATCAGCTGGACTCGGAACACTAAACCAATAAAATATTAAAACTGTACAATGAAGGAAACCGATTAGACTCAAAATTTGGCTGATACAAATCAGATCAAATCCTTTATTCTTGTAGTTAAAGTATCCAAATATTCCAAAAATAATACTTAAGACCACTCCAAAATAACGATACAACATGTGTTCATTTTTATAAGGTGAGAGATAGAGAGAAACTCCAAAAACTAGAAACAATAAAAAAAAATAAAACAGTGATCTTTTCTTTTCGAAGTTAAAATATTCAAGTTTATATTTCAATAAAACAAATAATAACGCCACACCCAAAATAAAAGTAATCACTAAATTATTGATAAGGCTATAAGAAACACTACTAAACCCTATAATAAAAAATAAAAAAAACAAAAAGACATTATTATATGTTTTTAAATTCGTCACTCTATATACCCCACGATCATTGGAACTTTAGCATCTTTAAATTTGATTTCATTATTTTCGAGCAACGGTGGCACATGATCTCCCACAATTATGATCATTGTTCCACTAAGTTGTGATTGAATTAGCAATTCACCTATATTTGAAAAAAACTGCTTCTGTAATTTTAAATTTCGGCATAAAGAGGATTTTCCATCGATTAAAAATCGCTCGCAATCAAATTGATCATTTTTAAGATCTCTCAAGTCATATGAAAGATGCGTATTCAACGTAAGCCAATAAAGAAAAATTTGATCGTGATTCATGAGTTTATTTCTAATAACTTGCATCAAATCTCGATCGCACAATCCTGGAAATGAATAGCAACGCGAATTTAAGTTTAAAAAATTTTCATAAAATAGAGATTCCTTGAAACCTAATTTTGGATACCAGTCTTTCCTCTCATACATGGTGCTCGCAGCACCATGAACACCCAGTGTATGAAATCCCCTTTTACTCAAAATATGAGGTAGACACTGTTCAAATCCATTTTTTTGTTTTTTTAGATTAAAATTATTCAGATATAGACCGCATAACTCTCTAATTTCAGCATTGACTGTAAACCCATCTGTACTAACTTCAGACTGTTTGAGTAATTTAAACCGTTTATTGTTTAAAATTTCATGCAATAAATCTTCTTGAATTTCATCTGAAGTGACTCCCCATGATTCATTTACAATAAATAAAATTTTTTTAGGATTTTCAATTCTTAATACTTCATCATAACCAGTTGAAAAAGAATATCTTTCTCCTAAAGCATTTTCTGAATTTTTAAATTTTTTTATAAAGTCTGCATTTCTAAATTTAATGAAATTATAAATTTGTGAATCAAAATATTTAGATTCACCAATACGCCATGCTCGCTCACCCTTGGCAATATAAAAACTCTGTAGTATTGAAAGTAAGATTACAATAACGACTACATAGGAAAAGTATTTTTTGGAAATCGAAAATTTCCCTAGCACTTCCAATAAGAAAAACAGATATATAAATAGGGATAACAATCCAAACGAAATTATTATTTTTTTACTATGATCTATTTCTGGTATAAATTTAAATAGATAAAGAATATCGGATAGATGAATAATAGGAAATATTTGAAAGAATATATTCAACCCATCTATAAAAATACAAAGTGCAAATAGTATTACAGCTAGAAATCTATTCCTAAAAAATAAAAAAATGAGCAAGACTAATAAGTAGTCGTAATTGATCAATGGTCGCCCTACACCCAAGTAACTAGCAAGTGCAACAAGGACAAAGTTGGCGAGAAGAATATAAATAATTTTCATATAAAAAAAGAGGATTTAAAATCCTCTTTTCAACACAATTTAGCTTATGAACCTGATGCTGCTGCTAAAGATTGAGGAAGAAATTCAGTACCTACTGTTGTTGTTCCTGTTCTTTTAGCAATAACACCATTGTCATTAACTGTCATATCAACAACCTTATTTGCAACTTTACTTGATACCCCATTGGCATTAAAAGTATATTTGATACCACATACTAAATTATTATTAGCTGCATCACCGCTAACTTTAGTAATAGTAGCATTACCATATTTACCTGTTGCAGTATCCGTACCTGCAACTGCTGCTTCAGCACCATTAGCAAAACATGAATTATTTTGTAAATTGGTTTGAATACCAGTTTTTAAACCACCAGCAAGCGTTAAAGCCTCACTCACTTGAGATTTAGCAATATAATTCTGGTAAGCAGGAATCGCAATCGCAGCAAGAATACCGATAATTGCAACAACAATCATTAACTCGATTAAAGTAAAACCTTTTTGAGCGTTCATAACATCTCTCCTAATTTTTAAGTTCAAAGTTAACAACCTATCCCCAAAATAGATTTTGTTGTTGCTAACTAACTGATGCTATTTTCGAATAACTCTGCAAGGTTGCCAATAAATAATTTTCAAATTTATTATTAATGTTAATTTATGTAAAAAAGTGACATTTTTTGTCACTTTTCTTAACTCAACTTAAAATAATTGGCTGATTACTGAGTTCATTTGCTAAATCTTGCACTTTATCATCATAAAAACGATTCAAAATTTCGCCGACTTCCATCACGCCGACAATAACACCCTGTTTATAATTTTTATTTTTTAGCTCATTAATCATGTGATCACAGATTGCTTGCCAATCCTGTTGCGTTGTTGCCTTTTGAATGCCACGATCAATCACAATTTCAACTTTCTGCTCACATAGATTTAAATATATCAGTACACCACTATTAAATTCTGTATCCCATACACCTAATTCAGCAAAAAGTTGTTCGGCGCGCTGACGAGTATTCATTGAATAAGCCAAGGCACATGGAATATATCCCTCTATGACCACTTGAATCTCACCAACATGCCCTTGTTCCGCTTGTTTCACCGCCTCTGCAATTGCATTTTGATCCATTTTGGAAAAATAACGTTTAGACGCAGGCAAATAACAAAAATGCTTAATCCAACGCTTGAAGCTCGGTTGAGATGCTTGTTGCAACTTTGGTTCAGTGATAATTTCTGTCGTTTCAGTTTTTGTTACCATGAGCCTGACGCACCTCCCCCACCAAAGCCACCACCACCGCCACTAAATCCACCACCGCCAAATCCGCCTCGACCGCCACTGCCGCCGCGTCCTCCGCCAGATAAAAATGCTTGGAAAATCAACTGTGCGATGGATGTAAATAATAAAAAGAAAATTCCAATGCCCACAATCAAGCTGATTAAAATCCCTGAACCATAAATCATGCTCGCAGCAAAAGCAGTAACACCCGCGACCGAAGCACTTAAACGATTACCAATAATAAAAGAACCAATCACACCAGCAATCAAAATGAATAACACCGTGTTAAATGTCTTTTCTTTTGCATATTGTGCTTTTAAGGCTTGTTCTTGTCTAAGTTTCAGTTCTTCAGCGGCTTGTTGGGCAATTTCAGGATCAAGGTTAACGATTCGTTCAATTTCTCTGACTCCTGAAATTAAACCCTGTCCAAATTGATTGACTTTAAAGTAAGGCGTGATTTGTTCACGAATGATTCGACTCGCAACGATATCTGGAATGATACCTTCCAATCCATAGCCTGTTGCGATATGTAATCTTCGATCATTGATTGCCACCGCGATTAACAAGCCATTATCTTGTTGAGCAGAACCCAACCCCCAAGTCTGTGCAGTACGCATTGCAAAGTCAAAAATACCTTCCTGACCAGTTGTTGGAACGATTACGATCCCAATTTGAGCCTTACCCTCATTATATAGACCGCGAATTATTGTATCGAGTTCTGACTTTTCTTGAGGAGAAAGTATATTCGCCTGATCTATCACAGGTTCATTTAATGTAGGGAGTTGACGTTGTGTGTCTCCTTCCTGCATATCATTTGAAACAGTAACAGGAGGTACTGGCGTCTGGTTATTTTGCTGAGCACTTGATGATGGATTTGTTGAATTGGGTTGAATCACTTTTCCCAGCACAATCGCGTCAGACTCATGATCTACTGCTGTTGCAGTTTCTGCATGAACCATTTGCAATGTACAGGTCATTGCAAAGACAAATAGCCATGAAAGCAATTTCATACTATTGTGTCTAAGATGCTGAGTTCTCATGCTCATATTCATCAACTTATAATCATTGATTTAATCAAAAGAAACATTAGGTGCCTTTTGTGCACTTGCTTCAGCACTAAAGTTTTCTTTTGCATCCATGCCAATAACTTTCGCAGTCATAACTTGTGGAAATTGACGAACATAGGTGTTGTAATCTTGGACGGTAGAAATATAGCGATTACGCGCAACTGCTATACGGTTTTCTGTACCCTCTAATTGTACCTGCAAATCACGGAATTGCTCATTCGCTTTAAGATCTGGATAGTTTTCAGTCACTGCCAGCAAACGTGATAATGCACTTGTCATTTGCGATTGCGCTTCTTGGTATCGTTTAAACAATTCTGGATTTTCAAGAACTTCTTTATCAACTTTAAGCCCTGCAACATTTGCACGAGCCTCTGTGACTTCAGTTAAAACTTGTTCTTCATGTTTTGCATATCCTTTAACTACATTCACCAAATTCGGTACAAGGTCTGCTCGACGCTGGTATTGGTTTTGTACCTCAGACCATGATGCAGTCACCGCTTCATCTTTCGCTTGAAGTGTATTGTACCCACAACCTGTGAAAAGCAAGGTACTTGATAATGCGAGCACAACAGCTGATTTTTTTAAAATTTGCATGACATCAACCTCATTATTTATTTGTATTTGTTTAATTAAAAATATTGTATACGCAAATTCAAAATTGAATGTAGCATTTATTTTATGGCTTTAGTTTATATAAAAATATTGAGATAAAAAAAGCCACCCTAAGGTGGCTTTTTGTTTGAAATTACTCTTCGTCTTTTTTCTCTTCAGCTGGCGGTAAATCCTTCACAGCTTCAGCAATTAGACCAAACATGTAGTTTCCGTATGCATTAGTTTTATCATAGTGGAAACGTAAACGAGGTGTGATGCGCGTCTTGATACGACGGCTCAACTCATGGCGCAGGAAACCTGATGCTTTATTTAAAACATCCAAAGTATCTTTATTTGCTGCTTCACTTTGCTCATCACCAAGTTCACGCCCCATGACAGTGACATAAACTTCAGCATAGCCTAAATCTGGGCTCACTTTCACCGCTGAGATGGTCACGAGACCACCTAAACGTGGATCTTTCAGCTCCTGACGGATGAGTTCAGACAACTCTCGCTGAACCGTATCCGCCATACGCTTAAGACGTTGACTACCCGCCATTAAAGACTCCGTTTAATTAATTGAACATCATAGACTTCGATCTTATCGAGTGCTTTGATGTCTTTATAGCCTTTGACTGCAAGACCACATTCCATACCGGCACGAACTTCTTCAACCACTTCTTTATAGCGACGAAGTGATTCAAGTTCACCTTGGAACACAACCACGTCATCACGTAAGACACGAATTGGTTTGTTACGGTGTAATACGCCCTCAAGGACCATACAACCTGCTGCCGCACCAAATTTACTTGAGTGGAATACTTCACGTACTTCAGCCACACCAAGAATCGTTTCACGATGTTCTGGTGCAAGCTTACCGCTCATTGCATCTTTCACATCATCAATCAATTGATAAATGATTGAGTAGTAACGGATGTCAATACCATCTGCATCGGCTTTTTGGCGCGCTGTATTGTCTGCACGAACGTTAAAGCCTAATAAGAACGCTTCTGAAGATTCTGCAAGTGTGACATCAGACTCAGTAATCGCACCAACACCTGAACCAATTACACGCACTTTCACTTCATCAGTTGAAAGTTCAGCAAGAGCTACATGAAGTGCTTCCAATGTACCGCGAACATCTGTCTTCAGAACGACATTAACAATCGGCACATCTTTTTTGCCCATTGAAGCCATTAAGTTTTCAAGACGCATTGCAGATTGACGCTCTAAACGTTTTTGACGTTCACGATCCATACGCGCATCAGCCACTTCACGTGCTTTCTTCTCATCATTTACAACAAGAACTTCGTCACCTGCCATTGGCGCTTCTGGAAGACCTAAGATTTCAACTGGAATCGATGGACCTGCAGACTTAATACGTTGACCATTTTCATCAGTCATCGCACGTACACGACCGTAAGATGCACCAGCTAGAACAAGGTCACCTACTTTTAATGTACCATTTTGAACAAGAATCGAAGTAACCGCACCACGACCTTTATCAACACGTGCTTCGATTACAACACCTTGTGCCGCACCTTCTTCAGAAGCTTTAAGCTCTAGAAGTTCAGATTGAATCAAGATCAAGTCAAGAAGTTCATCAATACCTGCACCGGTGTGCGCAGAAACCATCGCTACAGGGACATCACCACCCCATTGCTCAGGCACGATTTCTTTAGTTGTCAATTCATTCAATACGCGATCTGGATCAGCAGATTCTTTATCCATCTTGTTGATTGCAACAATGATTGGCGTACCTGCTGCACGAGCATGGTCAATCGCTTCCGCTGTTTGTGGCATAACACCATCATCAGCTGCGACCACCAATACAACGATATCAGTTGCTTTCGCACCACGTGAACGCATTGCTGTAAATGCTGCGTGTCCCGGAGTGTCTAAGAAAGTGATAATGCCTTTATCCGTTGTAACGTGATAAGCACCGATATGCTGTGTAATACCGCCCGCTTCGCCTTGTGCAACTTTCGCACGACGAATACGATCAAGAAGCGATGTCTTACCATGGTCAACGTGCCCCATGATTGTAACTACTGGTGGACGCGTCGTTTGAGCACCACGAGCCTCTTCAGCAGCTTCAAGTAAGTTATCTTCCGCTTGAGTATCTGATACTAGAACTGGGTTATGACCCATTTCTTCAACCACTAGAACTGCTGTATCTTGGTCGATTGATTGGTTTTGAGTGACAAGCTCACCCATTTTCATGAGTGTTTTAATTACTTCACGAACCTTAATCGCCATTTTTGCAGCAAGGTCAGCAACAACAATAGTTGCACCGATTTCAACATCATAAACTTGCTTTTTAACTGGCTTCTCGAAACCATGTTTATTAGCTTGGCTTGATTTCAAACCACGTTTATGAGAGTTGTCACGGAAAGATTGCTCTTCTTGACCACGACGACCACCTTTCTTAGGAGAACGTGCACCTGGTGTGTTATTACCACGCTTAATGTCACGGTCTTCTTTCGCGAATGAATCTTCGTATGCTTGACCAACAAGACCAGCAGCCAATGGAGAGTCATCGACCACACGAATCGTTGCAGTTGCATCTTCATTAGAGTATTTAGAAGCCATCTGACGCATTTGTTCAAGCGTACGTTGTTGTGCTTCTTCAGCTGCTTTACGACGTGCTGCCTCTTCAACTGCTTTTAATTTAGCAGCTTCAGCTTCACGTGCTTTTTTCTGTTCTGCAGTTTCAGTTGGCTTAGTTGCTTGTTTAACAATCGGTTTATTTGTTGACTTGCGCTTAACCACAACCGCAGCTTTAGCAACTTCTTGCTTCTCACTCGATTGTTTCGCTGCAGCACGCATTGCATCTAAGTTCGCTTTCGCTTTACTTACTGCAGGTTGCGCCTTCTCTTCAGCTTGAGCTGGTTTAACTTCAACTTTTTGCTGTGCTTTTGCTTCAGTTTCAGCTTTTGCTTTTGCCAATGCTTCAGCTTTAATTTGTTCAGGATCTGGCTTAGTAAACGTATGCTTCTTACGAACTTCTACGTTAATAGTTTTAGCTTTACCTGATGTACTTGCTACTTTTGCAGTACTCGTAGTTTTACGTTTCAACGTGATTTTTCCTGCGCTGCCGCTGTCTTGCCCATGCGCTTTTTTCAAATGAGCGACTAAACGGTCTTGCTGTTCTACTGAGATTGTGTCTTCTGCCTTAGATTGAGGCAACCCAGCATCTCGCACCTGATCTAATAGTTTTTCAACTGGAAGACCTACGCTGACTGCTAACTCTTTAATTGACTTATCCGTCATGTATGACCTCCTCGTTAATTAAACCATGATTCACGTGCTTTCATGATCAATTGACCTGCTTTCTCAGCACCTAAACCTTCGATATCAGAGATATCATCAGTTGCCTGATCTGCTAAATCATCTACTGTGATTACACCGCGAGCCGCTAATGCATAAGCAAGCTCTGAACTCATTCCTTCCATCGCTAGAAGCTCTTCGCTCGGTTCTTGAATATTTTCTTGCTCTTTCAGTGCATCTGCTAATGCAACTTCTTTCGCACGGCTTTGTAAAAGCTCAACCGTTTCTGCATCTAATTCGATTTCATCAAATGTTTCAGCTGGAACGTAAGCAATCTCTTCAAGTGAAGTAAAGCCCATTTCTACCAATGCCATCGCAAGGTCTTCTTCAATATCAAGACGACCTACAAACATATCGAGATATTGCTGTGCTTCATTTTGTTGACGAGCACGATACTCTTCTTCAAGCATCATATTGAGCTTGTAACCAGTTAACTCAGAGGCTAAACGTACGTTTTGACCTTGAGAACCAATTGCACGCGCCAATTGATCGCTTGTAGCAAAAATAATATCTGCTGTGCGTTCTTCTTCATCAATCACAATACCCGATACATCTGCTGGCTCTAAAGCACTTGCGATATATTGAGCTGGATCATCTGACCAAACTACAACATCAATACGTTCACCATTCAATTCTTGCTGTACAGCTTGGATACGTGTTCCACGCATACCAATACATGCACCAACTGGATCAATACGATGATCGTTCGTTTTCACTGCAATTTTAGCACGAACACCCGGTTGACGTGCAGCAGCTTTAATTTCGATGATTTCTTCAGAAATTTCTGGAATTTCTTTTTTCATCAATGCCATTAACATTTCTGGCTTAGCACGAGAAAGTTGTAGCTGCGCACCACGACCTTCACGGTTTACGTTAAATAAAATCGCATTTACACGCTGTTTAGGACGTAAAATTTCTTTTGCGATCATTTCTTCACGTGCAAGATATGCTTCCGCATTCTCACCGAGGTCAATAATGAAACCATCTTTAGTTTGTTTCTTTACTTCACCGTAAATTAACTCACCAACTTTAGATTCATATGCATCTGCAATAAGCGCACGTTCAGCTTCACGAATTTTCTGAACAATAACTTGCTTCGCGATTTGAGCTGCAATACGACCAAATTCAATTGATTCTACTTCAAGCTCACGCACATCTCCGATTGACCATTTCGCTGGGTCCACATCAGAAATCGCGTCTTGGCATGCAGGCATTTCATGATCTTCATCTGCTACTACAGTCCATTGACGGAAAGTACGGTATTCACCAGTCTTACGATCGATTTCAACGCGCAACTGTGCTTCTTCAGAATTTGTGCCTTCGTAGAATTTTTTCTTCGTTGCAGCAACTAGAGCTTGCTCGAGCGCTTCGAAAATCGCTTCACGACTAACACCTTTTTCATTACTAACCGTCTCAGCAACGGTAAGAATTTCACGGCCCATAAGTCACCTACTATTCAAATTCTTTTAGTTAAGATTAATTTAGTCTTGGTAGATCAAGTTGGCCTTATCGATATTGTGACTATCGATCTCGAGCACTTGTTGCTTTTCAACTTCAACTTGGATCATTTCATTTTCTACATCTACAGCAACCAGTTTCGCTTGGAATTTACGGCGGTTATCCACTGCAGAAATCAAACGTAAAGCAACTTGTTGACCAATATATGCTTGCATCTGTTCAAGTTTAAAGAAAGTGCGATCCCAACCTGGAGATGACACTTCTAATGCGTATTCACCAGAAATTGGATCATGAACATCGAGGATTGCACCAACTTGTTGGGTAACACGTACACAATCTTGCACACCCACACCACGACCAAGATCAATTTCACCGTCTTCGGAAATAACAGGTTCTTTGTTTGGATCTTCAGGCTTGTCAATGTAGATACGTACTAGCGAACGCTTACCCTGAGGTGTAAATTCTAAACCCCATAGTTCAACATCGCACGCCTCAACAGCGGGTGCGATCAGTTCATACAATGCTTGGGTTTTATTTGATAACTTCATTTACTCTCGTCATTTATGTGCGATTCAATCGGCCAACAGACCGACACAGACTAACTATAGTGATAGCATGATTATTTGACCAATTGATGTCCACACTACACGATAGATAACAAAAAAGGGCGCATTCGCCCCCATTATTGCACAGAAAAGCAATGCCCACTGTGCAAAAAGGCCCACCTAGTTGTGAGCCTCTTTAGAAACTTGGTAGCGGGAGCTGGATTTGAACCAACGACCTTCGGGTTATGAGCCCGACGAGCTACCAGACTGCTCCATCCCGCATCAACGTGCAAAATTATATCTAAATATGAATCATTTTTCAATCAGAAAAACTTTCTAATTAGACTTGATTAAGTTGCACCTTAATCAAAAGTGGTAGCGGGAGCTGGATTTGAACCAACGACCTTCGGGTTATGAGCCCGACGAGCTACCAGACTGCTCCATCCCGCATCAACCTGCAAAAAATGTATCTCAACTTAGACCTTGTTTAAGTTGCCTATCTTAAGTTTGCATCTTAATTATAGGATTGATTGGTAGCGGGAGCTGGATTTGAACCAACGACCTTCGGGTTATGAGCCCGACGAGCTACCAGACTGCTCCATCCCGCATCAACAGATTTTGCTGCAAACACCAACTTAAACTTCTGGATTATAAGTTGGTGCGGAAGGGGGGACTTGAACCCCCACGCCCGAAAGCACTACCACCTCAAGGTAGCGTGTCTACCAATTCCACCACCACCGCAGCTGTGACGCATTCTAGTGGTTTCAATGAAAAATTGAAAGCGAAATATTCAATTATTCAGCTGGTTTTGGTGCAGTTGATGAAGTTTCAGGCGATTTTTGATCAACTTGCTCAGTTGTGTTAATCGTTTTCAAACCATAAGCATCTGTCGTTTGCTGCTTCGCAAAGTAAGCCAAGCTAATACTTGTGATAAAGAATAAAGCAGTAAGTATCCCGGTTAAACGAGTTAAGAAGTTACCAGAACCAGAAGCGCCGAATACAGTCGCTGCACCGCCACCGCCAAAAGACGCACCTGCATCTGCACCTTTACCATGCTGTACTAGAATTAAAATAATCATCAATAACGCTAAAATGATGTGTAGCACCAGTACAAAAGATTGCATGATGAACTCCTAATTATTTTGATTGGGCAAATGCTTGCGCAATTTGAACAAATGATTCTGCATTGAGTGATGCACCGCCTACGAGGGCACCATTGATATCAGGGCATGCTGCCAATTCAACAGCATTCTCAGGTTTTACACTACCACCATAAAGAATTGCTATGTTTTGACCTTCAGGTGTAATTTGACTCAATCCTTCACGAATTTTAGCATGCATTGCTTGTGCATCATCCGGGGAAGCTGTTTTACCAGTTCCAATTGCCCAAATTGGCTCGTATGCGACGGTAATATGCACCCATTGCTCTGGATTCACAACACCTGCAATGTCACAAATTTGTTGTAACACCACTCGCTCAGCTTGCCCACTTTCACGCTGTTCAAGGCTTTCACCCACACAATAGATGATATGTAAGTTAGCAGCTAAAGCATTTTTTATTTTTTCATTCAGAATCGCAGGCGTGTCATTAAATATTTCACGACGCTCAGAATGTCCAATTAATACATAATCGACTTGGCTATCCTTTAAAAGATCTGCGCTAACTTCACCTGTAAATGCACCAGTACCCGCAATACGTGATACATCTTGAGCGACCACAAACACTTCATGAGCATCTGTTGCAAGTTCATTTTTTACTTGGAGTAAAGCCAATAAAGTTGGCGCAACACCAATTTTACAAACATCATGAGCGATTGAAGCTTGCTCAAGCTGTTGTTTCAAATCAGCTAAAAGCTGTTGCGTGTTAGCCTGCATTGGGTTCATTTTCCAATTGCCTACAACCCACGGAGTAATTGTCGAACCCGACATAGATCTAACCTTCTATCAAAAATGCGCACATTCTACACGGATTTTAAAAAATTAACGTAAAAATTCAATGGATACAGATTCAGCACCTAGAATTCTTTAAAAAAAGACAACATAAGACACAATACCCAACAGAATAAGTGAAAAAATTCAATTTTTTCATAGTTTTCGGATAATATTAATGATTTTAAGTATAGAATTTTCTACTTATAACCGTATAATTTTAATATTCGAATTATAAAATGAATTTAAGGCGTATTGGGGATGACTTTAGATCAAAGTGGGCCAAAATTTTCTGGGTTAAGTCGTCGTTTAGTTGATGAAGGCATTTTGACCTCCCAGCAAATGCAAAATGCTATTATTAATTCAAAAAAATCTCATCAAAAATTAGTACCTTACCTCGTTGAGCATCTCAAAATACGAGCAAATACGATTGCTGAAATGGTTGCTCAAGAGTTTGGGGAGCCATTGTTCGATTTAGATGCATATAATGTTGAGTTACTACCCAAAGATATCGTTGCAGAAAATCTTGTTACAAAACATGTAATCTTACCTTTATATCAACGAGGTATATCTTTATTTGTAGCGACGAGTGATCCTACAGATATCGAAGCACTGGAAGCGATTCGATTTAACAGTAAGTTAAATGTCGTCCCTATTACTGTTGAACATAACAAACTCGAAAAGCTGATCGACAAACATTTTTCCGAAAATGAAAATTTTAATTTCGGTGATGAAGATCTTGATGTTGACGTCGTCGAGACTGATACAACTCAAAATAATAACGATGATGGCCCTTCAGGCGATGATTCCCCGATTGTTAAGTACATCAATAAGCTTTTGGTTGACGCCATTCGCATGGGTGCATCAGATTTACACTTCGAACCTTATGAAAAAACGTACCGAGTTCGATACCGTGTCGATGGTGTATTGAGAACCATTGCAACCCCACCACTACAACTCGCTAATCGGTTAGCTTCACGCTTGAAAGTCATGTCTCAAATGGACATTTCAGAAAAGCGTATTCCGCAAGATGGTCGTATTAAACTTAAATTATCTCGCACTAAAGCGATTGATTTTCGTGTTAACTCATTACCAACCTTATTTGGTGAAAAAATCGTATTACGTATTTTGGATCCTTCTAGTGCAATGCTCGGTATTGATGCATTGGGTTATGAAGAAGATCAGAAAGCTTTATTTCTTGAGGCACTTGAGAAGCCTCAAGGCATGTTACTGATTACGGGCCCAACAGGTTCTGGTAAAACAGTATCGCTTTATACAGGATTGAATATTTTAAATACTGAAAATGCCAACATCTCTACAGCAGAAGATCCCGTAGAAATTAATTTAGAAGGCATTAATCAGGTCAACGTCAATTATAAAGTGGGCTTAAGCTTCTCAGTCGCATTGAAATCATTCCTGCGTCAAGATCCTGATATTATTATGGTCGGGGAGATTCGAGATCTCGAAACAGCTGAAATTGCAATTAAGGCAGCACAAACAGGCCACATGGTGATGTCTACACTTCATACCAATAGTGCTCCTGAAACCTTAACTCGTTTGCGTAATATGGGGGTTCCCTCTTTTAATATTGCAACCTCGGTGAATCTCGTCATTGCTCAACGACTTGCTAGACGACTGTGTGTGCACTGTAAAGTACCTGCTGATATTCCTAAACCAAGTTTGTTAGAAATGGGATTCACAGAACAGGATTTAGCAGATCCAGATTTTAAAATTTATCAACCTGTCGGTTGTCCTGAGTGCCGTGATGGTTATAAAGGACGTGTCGGTATTTATGAAGTCATGAAAGTGACACCTGAAATTTCGAAGATTATTATGGATGATGGCAATGCATTAGAGATTGCAGCTGCATCTGAAAGACTGGGGTTTAAGAATCTTCGACGTTCGGGCTTAATTAAGGTGATGAACGGACTCACTTCTTTACAAGAAGTGAATCGTGTGACCAGTGAATAATTAAAAATAAGGAAATCATTATGGCGGTGAAAAAAGCACAGATGATGCCAACGTTTGTATATGACGGCGTGGATCGCAAGGGAACCAAAGTTAAAGGTGAAATGCCTGCGCGTAATATTCAACTTGCAAAAGTCATGCTCCGCAAACAAGGCATTACGGTGCGTAGTATCCGCGAGAAGCGCAAGAATATTCTTGAAGGCTTAATGAAGAAGAAAGTGTCTACTTTGGACATCACCATCTTTACGCGTCAGCTTGCCACCATGATGAAAGCAGGTGTACCACTTGTCCAAAGCTTTGAAATTGTTGCAGAAGGCTTAGATAATCCTGCAATGCGTGAAGTGGTTTTGGGTATTAAAACTGAGGTCGAAAGTGGTAATACTTTTGCAGGTGCACTACGCAAATATCCTCAGCATTTTGATCAGTTATTCTGCTCATTGGTAGAATCAGGTGAGCAATCAGGTGCGCTTGAAACCATGCTCGATCGAGTTGCAATCTATAAAGAAAAAAGTGAAGTTCTCAAACAAAAAATTAAAAAAGCGATGAAGTATCCAATTGCTGTCATTGTTGTTGCAATTATTGTGACCATTATTTTGATGGTTAAAGTGGTTCCTGTCTTCTCTGAGATGTTTAGCTCATTTGGCGCAGACTTACCTGCGTTCACGCAACTCGTAGTGGCAATGTCTGAGTGGGTGCAAAAATATTGGTTTATTTTAATTATCGGTATCGCGCTGACCATTATCGGCTTTATTGAAGCCAAAAAACGTAGTCAAAAATTTGCGGATGCATTAGATCGCACGGCTTTAAGGCTGCCTATTTTTGGTGATTTGGTTTATAAAGCAATTATCGCACGTTATAGCCGTACACTTTCAACCACATTTGCTGCCGGCGTCCCTTTAATCGATGCACTCCAATCAACAGCTGGCGCAACGAATAACGTGGTATATGAGCAAGCAGTTATGCGTATTCGTGACGACGTTGCGACTGGTCAACAACTTCATTTCGCTATGCGCTCGACCAATTTATTCCCATCTATGGCTGTGCAAATGGTAGCGATTGGTGAAGAATCGGGTTCACTCGATGCTATGCTAGATAAGGTTGCAACCCATTATGAAAGTGAAGTCGACAATGCTGTCGATGGCTTAACATCCATGATGGAGCCTTTGATTATGGCCATTCTAGGTGTCTTGGTCGGCGGTTTAGTCATCGCAATGTATCTTCCAATCTTCCAAATGGGTTCTGTGGTGTAATGAACGAAATAATTGGGTATTTAATTCAATCGCCTACAGCACTCTATTTAACTGTAGGAATCATCAGCTTATGTATCGGCAGTTTTTTAAATGTTGTCATTTACCGCACACCTAAAATGATGGAGCAAGAATGGCGTCAAGACTGTCAGATGCTTTTACATCCCGACCAAGCCATAATTGATGAAGATAAGCTCACGCTAAGTAAACCTGCATCGACCTGCCCAAAATGTAAAACACCTATTCGTTGGTATCAAAATATCCCAGTGATAAGTTGGTTATTTTTACGTGGAAAATGTGGTGAATGTGAAAATCCGATCAGCATTCGTTATCCACTGGTAGAAGTTTTAACTGCTGTTTGCTCATTAGTGGTCGTCGCGGTATTTGGTCCAAGCCTACAAATGCTTTTTGGCTTAATTTTAACATGGACACTGATCGCACTCACATTCATCGACTTCGATACACAACTTTTACCCGATCGATATACTCTCCCTTTGGCTGCACTTGGTTTAGCGGTAAATAGCTATGCACTCTACACCTCACCTACCTCCGCAATTTGGGGATATTTGATTGGTTTCCTCTGTTTATGGGTGGTGTACTATCTATTTAAAATCGTGACAGGCAAAGAAGGTATGGGATATGGCGACTTTAAATTACTGGCCGCGCTTGGTGCATGGATGGGTCCATTTTTATTACCGCTCATTGTCCTACTTTCATCCTTAGTCGGTGCAATCATCGGCATCATTTTGATGAAAGTCAAAAAAGAAAATCAGCCCTTTGCTTTTGGACCTTATATTGCGATTGCTGGATGGATTGCATTCTTATGGGGTAACGAAATTATGAAGGTTTATTTAGGGGGTTAAGCTAAAATAAGCCCCATTATGATAATTACAAGGTTTTTTACATGCGCTTTATTTTGGGCTTAACAGGTGGTATTGGTAGTGGAAAAACTGCTGCAAGTCAGTGGTTTGAAAAAGAAGGTATTACCGTTGTTGATGCAGATATCGTGGCACGTGAAGTGGTTGAAATTGGAAAACCTGCACTACAAAAAATCAAAGATCATTTTGGGGGTTGGGTGCTACTGGAAGATGGCGCACTCGACCGCAGAGCGTTAAGAGACCATATTTTTAAACATCCTGAAGCTAGAAAGATATTAGAAAATATTACGCATCCTGCAATTCGCCTATCGATTATTGAACAACTACAACGGGCGACTAGTCCTTATGCCATTTTAGTTTCCCCACTCTTATTTGAAACCAATCAACACCAACTTACTCAACGTACTTTACTGATCGATGCATCAACAGAATTACAAATCTTGCGTGCTTCGCAACGTGATCATCAAGACATTGAGCAAATTAAAAAAATAATGAGTGCGCAAATGTCTCGTGAAGAAAAATTAAAACGTGCAGACGATGTTGTTATTAATGATGGTGAACTTGATCATCTCTATCAACAACTCGCAGTAAAACACCAATATTATCTCGATCTTGCACAACAAGCTTAGATTTTAAAAAAGCAGTCTAAGAAGACTGCTTTTTTTGTTGCTCAAGTTTTTGGCTTAGTGCATCTTGGCGACCCAGCCATCGCCATGGTTGTAATGCGCCTATCGCCATCCCCAACAACCCAAATAACATCGCAATACTTAAAGGTTCATTTAACAAAGGCACTGCCAAAATTGCAGCTAAAAAAGGCGCTAAATTGGTAATGCTCCCTGCTTTAAAAGCCCCGAGTCTTTTAATCGCTTCCACATAAGTTAAAGTTGCAATAATGACCACGAATATGCCATGAAATATTGTCTGAAACAGTAAATGCTGAGGCTCAGGAGTACTAAGATCTTTGGGTAAAAATAACACGTAAATGGGTACATAAATCACGGCTGACCAGATAGCAACTCCACACATCGCCTGCCATGCACTCAGTTGGAATTTACGCAGTAATACGGTAAATATTGCCCAAAAAATGGCGCTCAAGAAGAATAATCCATCACCAGCACCAAAAGGAATGCCTGATTCACGATACATCAGGAGACTCATAATACCGAGCACGGTGATCATAATGATCAAACTTGCCCATGTATGACGATCAAAAGCCTGCTTCATCAATATAAAAGCGACAATGGCAGTACAAATAGGAATACAGCCATTGAGAAAAATTGCAGCATGCGCAGTCGGTGCATAGTGAAATGCACTATAAGCCAACAAACAATAGATCACACCACCAATCATTGCTAAGATAAATGGTTCTTTTTTAAGTAAAAAAGAGGCTTCTCTACGATAAAGTAAAATCGGCATTAAGATCAAAAAAGCCAGTGAAAAACGCAGTGCCACAATGTCCCATGCATTGATCTGCCATAGCGCATTTAATCGTGCAGTGAGGGTAAATCCCCCCCAGATGCACATGGTAGTAATAAGAAAAAAATAGCCTTGGGCTCGATCTGTAAGTACCATCTCAAATTAGGCTTGACGTTGTCTACACGCTTCGTAAAGTGCCATGCCTGTCGCCACACTCACATTCAAGCTTTGTAAATTTCCACTCATTGGAATATAAACTTTGTGATCGCATTGCGCCTGTGTAATCGGTCTTAAACCAGTATCTTCAGCACCCATAATCACTGCGACAGGACCAGTCAAATCACATTCGTGAATAGGTAGAGCGTGCTCATCTAACATCGTACCAATCACTCGTACATTAAAATCATCTTTGATTTTGGCTAAAGTACGAGCCAAATTCGTCACTTGGATAAATTTAACTTTCTCTGCACCACCAG
The DNA here is from genome assembly GCF_013417635.1 of Acinetobacter sp. YH12239. Lineage (NCBI taxonomy): Bacteria > Pseudomonadati > Pseudomonadota > Gammaproteobacteria > Moraxellales > Moraxellaceae > Acinetobacter > Acinetobacter sp. YH12239. The sequence continues at coordinate 123,832 of NZ_VPDP01000006.1, forward strand.
CAGCAACCTTACGAGCCGTTGGTGTTAAGCTCGCAGAACGATCACGAGGAACAACGACCGCATGTACACCCATGGCTGCCGCAGTTCGAATACATGCACCCAAATTATGCGGGTCCGTCACTTGATCAAGCGCCAGTAAAAAAACATTGTCGGTACTTTTGATTAATTGCTCAAGATCATTTTCATTCAGCGTTGGATGAGGACGAACTGCTGCAACAACACCTTGATGAAAAGGTTGTCCAGCCAATTTTTCAAGGCTGTCTCGGCTCGCTTTTTGAATACTAATTCCGAAAGGCTCAGCCAACTCAAAAATACGTTTTAAACGTTGATCATCACGACCTTTTAGTGCAAATAGAGTCAAAACGCGTTCAGGTTCTAACTCCAACAATGACTCCACAGAATGAACGCCATAATAATATTCGGGTTTAGCCATGAACGACCTCAACTCACTAAGACAATACAATAATATAGAAAAGAAAAATCCCGCAAAGCCAACTTTACAGGATTTTATATAGCGAATAGTTTAACCGATTTGACCATTGAATGTTGGTCAAATTTTTTTTTGGGTAATTAGCCTTCGAAATGACAAACGTAGTCTAATACGTCATCTGTTTCGATTTTGAAACGGCTCTCACCAGGCACGTAAAACGACTGCCCTGCACGGAAAAGCTCATGTTCTTCATTGTCTGCAATTGTGACACGACATTCACCAGAAATAATTTCCATACGCTCTGGTACATGTGTTTCAAAAGTAAGCGGTTGTTCCGTCGGTAGAATAACCCCAAGTGTTTTTTTTGTACCGTCTTCAAATTGAACAGTGTGGCTAATACACGTCCCGCCAAAATAAACATTTGATTTCTTTACAACAGATACATGATCAAATTGTGATGACATGCGTATTCTCCAAATAATGCGCATTTTATAAATTTTAATTGCCGTAGTTTAATTGCGCTCGAGCAACTAATCAATCAGTGTTTTACAATGGTTTTTATAAGCAACTTTTGTTCCCTATTGATGAAATTTAAAGATTTTTTTTATTTCTTCTATATATCTTTTGTACACAGGTAAAAGAATATATTCAGTCACTAGTAATCAACCTAATTTCAGTTAAAATAAAAATTAAAAGTTCTCATATTCAAATGTCGTGACTTGAGACTAAAACAAAATTTCTCTATCTTAGAATCCACACTTTCGCAGCTCGGATGCGTTTATGCTGACACACCTTAATCTGATCAACTTTGCTTTAGCAGATAACTTAGCCATTGATATTGATCAAGGTTTCAATGTTCTTACGGGTGAAACTGGTGCAGGTAAATCTTTATTACTCGATGCATTATCAGCGTGTTTAGGCGAGCGTACTGATACGAATTACGTTCGTTATGGTTCAGATAAGGCTGATGTTACAGCCGTATTTAGTTATCAAGATCAAAGTCCCGAAGCTGAATGGTTAAGCACTCATGAGCTGGCAGATGAATCAGGTGAAATTCATCTAAGACGGGTAATATTTGCTACAGGTCGTAGTAAAGCTTGGATCAATGGACGTCCAAGTAGCCTGTCAGAATTAAAGGAAATTGGCAGACTCTTAGTCCAACTTTACAGCCAACATAGTCAGCAACAATTGTTAGAACCACCCTATCCAAAACATTGGTTGGATCGTTACAGCAATTTTGGTCAGCATACGCTCGCTGTCAAAGACAGTTATAACGCATGGCAAAAAAATATCCGACAGCATCAAGCTGCGCTTGATGCACAGACCACCCGCCTTCAACGCATTGAGACACTTAATCTTCAATTAGAAGAATTAGAAGAGGTCGTTCGACTTGACTATAAAGAAATTGAACAAGAGTTCGATCGCTTAAGTCATCATGAACATATCATGCAAGATTGTAGCTATGCGATCAATGTTTTAGATGAGTCCGATCAAAATATCACTCAAGAAATTTCAAGTATTATTCGCAAGCTTGAATCTCATGCAGGTCGTAGTGATTTACTCTCTGAAATTTATAACTCATTATTGAATGCGCAAAGTGAACTCGATGATGCCAGCGCGAATTTAAAACAATTTATTGACCGTCAGAGTTTTGATCCTGAACGAATGGAAGAGTTAAACACACAACTGGAAATATTCCATCGTTTAGCGCGCAAATATCGAGTACAGCCCGAAGATTTAAAATCAGAATACGAACATTGGCAGGCAGAACTAGAACAACTACATCAACTTGAAGATCCAGAGACTTTGGCTGAACAAGTTGAAATTTCACATCAACAGTTTATAGAGAAAGCTCAATATCTAGATGATATCCGTCGTAAAGCAGCAGAGCCCTTAGCTAAACTTTTAACAGAACAAGTCAAGCAACTGGCTTTACCAGAAGCTCATTTTGAATTCCGTTTCGATCCTCTGGAGCAACCTTCATCTGAAGGGTTTAGTTTTATTCAATTATTGTTCACAGCAAACAAAGGGATTCCACCTCAACCGCTTGCGAAGGTTGCTTCTGGTGGTGAATTGTCACGTATTGCATTGGTCATGCAAGTCATGAATGCAGAAAAAACTGAAGCTGAAGTACTCGTTTTTGACGAAATTGATGTGGGCATCAGCGGTGGAACAGCTGAGATTGTCGGTCGCTTATTGGCTGGATTAGGTCAACATGTTCAAATTCTATGTATTACACATCAAGCCCAAGTTGCAGCGCAATCGGACCAACATTTGTTAGTGAAAAAATTGCAAACAGACCCTGCTAGCAGCACTATCGTTGAGCTTGATGAAGATCAACGGATATTAGAGCTTGCTCGCATGACTGGTGGTGTCGAAATTAGCGAGACCACCCTTCAACATGCAAAACAATTAAGACAATTAAAGTTTCAGACCAGTACATCTTGATTATTTTAAAAGGATTGTTGAAAACCCATAAGTCTAGTATGTTGAAGTAAAGTGATACTCAAACATAGGAGAAGCCATTAGGTGAGTAAACAATTTCTAACGCACCGTTGCCTGATTGCCCCACCTGATTTAGCAGATGATTTCTTCGCAAATAGTGTGGTTTATATCGCTCGTCATGATCATGAAGGTGCGCAGGGAATTATGATCAATCGTCCAACTGGGATTCAGGTTAAAGAACTCTTAACAGATCTTGATATCGTGGCAGATCATGTTCACCCACATGATGTCTTACAAGGTGGTCCTTTACGACCAGAAGCGGGTTTTGTACTTCATACAGGTCAACCTACTTGGCATGCGTCCATCGCTGTAGGTGAAAATCTCTGTTTAACAACTTCAAAGGATATTCTTGATGCAATCGCACACAATGAAGGTGTTGGTCGCTATCAAATTGCTTTAGGCTATGCAAGTTGGAGTAAAAACCAATTGGAGCAAGAAATCGCTCGAGGTGACTGGCTCATTTGTGACTCTGATATGGATTTGATTTTTAACTTACCCTATGACGATCGCTGGGACGCTGCCTATAGAAAAATGGGGGTCGATCGTACATGGCTTTCATCTGAGATTGGACATGCCTGATTCAACTACCGCTCAACTCATTATGGCCTTTGACTTCGGCACACAAAAAACAGGAATGGCTGTAGGATCGTCCATTATTGAAAGTGCTACGCCACTTTCACTTTTACCGATGAAAGATGGTATTCCCAATTGGGACGATCTACTCAAAATTGTAAAACAACATTCTCCAAATCTGTTTTTAGTCGGGCTACCACTGAATATGGATGATAGCGAATCGGAACTATCAACACGAGCACGTAAATTTGCCCGTCGTTTAAGACACCAAACCAATATAGAAACATGGATGGTGGATGAGCGATTAACAACTCGCGAAGCGCGTGATGAACTCGATCATTATCAGGCGCAAGGGCGTGGAAAAAAGTTGTCCGCAGACAGCTTGGCAGCCGCCTTATTTATTGAAAGTTGGTATCGTAATCCTCAAGGTATTCAACCTTAATAGAATACTTGTCGCTTCATCTAGGATAAAAATAGCGAAAGGTTAAATTGATTCTAGGCTCTAATACTTTGGTTGATTTCGCTAAAGTGTGTTTCCAAAAACGCTGTGTTTGACCTTTCATTACAATCAACTGTCCTGATTGTAGATACATTTCCGCAGTATGAGTTTTATCACGATGTTTAAATCTAAATTTTCGTGTTGCACCGAGACTCAGTGAGGCAATGACGGTCTCACCATGTTCAGGATCTCTTAATGCAGCTTCATCATCACTATGCCATCCTACACCTTGAGTTCCATCTTCATACAAATTGGCCAAACAAGAATTAAATTGAACTCCTGTTATAAGTTCAATTTTTTGCTTGAGTACTAATAATTTCAAATCCCAAATCTGTGCTTGTTTATCCATTCCTGAATAGTGATATTGATAGTTTTGGTCACCATACCATACGACTTTACGACCCGTCTTAAAATATTGGCCGTATAAAATCACTTCATCCTGTTTCCAAGCCAAAGCTTCTAAAAAATAATCGAAATAATCCTGTGATTCAGCATGAGTAAGTATAAGACCGTAATCTTCTACAATCCCATCATAAGGTAGGAGATTTGAATTGGGTTCGGGTGCAAACAGCTCGAAGTTCATAACCAATTTGCCATGAAAATATAACCGTATATTAGCTGAATATTTCAACTGACAAATTGAAACATTGTGAACGCTTGTGACACTGGACAATCAAGCTTAGACTGGCATAAATCTAGACAATAAAAACAATCGCTTATGAATTTATGGCAACTTTTTCTAAAACTTAAACCTTTCGTTCGACCTTATCGCTTTTTAGTGATTGCCACTCTCTTTCTTACGCTCATCGGCTCTTTCACAGCTCAAGTGAATGCACTCACTTTGCAGTATGCAGTTGATGAAATTAATGCGCTGGTTGAGAATGGTTTTGGCTTAGCTGAAGGCTGGAATATCCTGATTACCATTACAGCGATATTATTGGGTAAAGAAGTAATTAATGCTTTTGTCCAATTCGGACAAAAGTTTTATGGTGAAAAACTTAGAATTTTTATTTCACAAGATCTAGCACAAGGCATCATTGAAAAATTTCTGACCTATAGATTAGCTTTTTTCAACGAAGAGAATAATCAGGCGGGCAAATTACAAACACGAATCGATCGTGGTATTGGCTCTCTGACTCGTCTAGTTCAAATATTCTTTATTGACATTTTGCCGTTATTTACCAGTGCGATCGTGGCTTTAGGATTAATGTACTACGCCAACTTTTATGTTGGCTTGGTGGCGACCACTATCGTTCCAATCTACTTCTGGTTAACTTATAAACAAGCACAAAAACTCGGAGGCTGGCGTCGAAATTTACGTGATGGTCGAGAAAAGAAAAGCCAAGGTATCCTCGGAATTATTAATTCAATTACGGTTATCAAATCTTTCAACCGCGAGTCAATAGAATCAACCAAACAACTCAAACTACAAAAAGAACTCACAGATAATCAAATGCAAACCCGTCAAGTCAGCTTTTTATTTGATGGGTTAAAAACCTTTATTGAACAAATAGGTATTGTTTTAATCATCATCCTAACTGCGTATTTTGTGCTTGATGGTCAGATGAGCATCGGTATGATCATGTTTCATGTGCTCTTGTTCAATAATGTATCCGCGCCAATTCGCTCCTTACATCGTATATATGATGAAGTGAATGATGCCATGATCTATTCAGAAAGCTTCTTTAAAATTTTAGAAGCAGATGATCAAATTGAACCTACAGGTCAACTCAAACCGCAAATTCAAGGAAAATTTACGCTGAAAAATGTTGAATTCTTTTATCCAAACGGTCACCACGCACTAAAGAATATCAATATGGAGATTCGACCCAATAAAATTACTGCATTAGTTGGCTTATCAGGTGCGGGAAAATCAACCTTAATCAGTCTTTTAGATAAATTTTATGAACCTAATCAGGGGTGTATCGAACTTGATGGCATCGATCTCAATCAAATTGATACACAATATTTGAGAGATCATATTGGATTAGTCCTACAAAAAAATCATATTTTCCAAGGGACTATTTTTGAAAATATTCGCTATGGTAAAACAGATGCTACTGAAGAAGACGTGATCATTGCTGCTAAAAAAGCATCCATTCATGAGCAAATTTTACAACTTCCAGATGGCTATCATTCCGATGCATTGCAACTCTCTGGAGGACAACAACAGCGTATTGCGATTGCTCGTATGTTCTTGAAAAATCCACCGATTATCTTTTTAGATGAACCGACAGCGAGTTTGGATGCCATTGCTTCGGAACAAATTAAACAAAGCCTTGATGAGATTAAACAAGGACGTACTGTCATTATTATCTCGCACAGCCTGTCGCAAATTATTGATGCGGATTACACCTATGTCATGAAAGAAGGCGAAATTGCCGAGCATGGAGAACATGATGCCCTTTACCATCAAGACGGTGTATATAAACAAATTTTTGATGCGATGGCTAAAAGTTTGAATATCGAAAAAATTGCAAAAACTTTTGAAGACGATGGGGATGAGGAAACCCATAGTTAAAGTTTAATCTAGGTAACCTTGACATTGAAGCAGTTGAATCAACACACAGTCATCTGCTTCATATAGCTGACTTAACTTCGTGTAAGGATCACCATCGAGTGCTAATATCTGTGCAAATGCAGGTTCAGTTTTTATATCTTTTCGCTTAAGGCGAATGATTTCCTGTTTAAATTGGTCATTTGCCAAATCTAATATTCTACGTTCAACGTAGAAGTGTTGGAATCCCGCCTGCTGATGAATTGGTGTTGTAGAGCAAAATATCTCAATTGACCAAGCACAATATTCAAATCGGCAAATCCAAGTATCACGTTCAAAATAACTTCGCTCAATGCACCATGCCTTATATATTTGAAATAATTTTAATGTTTCAATCAAATGATTCTCTTGCTCAATCGGATAACTACAAATGAGGTCGATATCACTTTGTGCTGTTGCAATTCCTAAAGGTGGCGTACCAACCACTATAACTTGATACCACTTGAGTATTTTCAAAAGGTTTAAGTCATCAATGACTTTTTGAAAGTGTATTTTTTTCATTGTTATTTTTAATCTCTAAGATGATTCAACTTTAAAGCGGTTGAACACTCCAATATGAATTACTTTAACCATCACCAGAAAAGCTATAACCAATTAAGGTTATTTTTGATTTTCGATAACATCTAACGCATAAACAGTTTTAATATAATTTCGATACTGCGTTGAATAAGAGATTTCCAAACAACGCATAAGGTATGCTTTCTCTTTTGAATATTGATAGCTGCCTAACGCTTCTTTGAGCGCTTGATCAATATAATTTTGCACTTGTTTTGCCGCCTCATGGCTATGCTCACCGAGTTGAAAATATCCACCTCTCGCAATATTTGCTTCATTTGTATAAATCTCAGAATGAGATAGACAATACGCGATTCCATCATTATGCAAATACTCTTGTGCACGTGATAAATCATCCGCATAAATGCTTGAACTCAACAAGATACTTAAACCAATAGCAAATTTACTTCTCATTTTTTAAATCACGTTCTCAACACAATAAAAAAGCGCCTTTTGGCGCTTTGAATATATTAGGGTTGTTTTAGATATGGCCATGCCGCTCTTAAATAAATAAACATGGACCACAGTGTTAAAATTACAGCGGTATACAACAAACCATATGCAACTAATTCAAGTGGTTTCCAATTGAGTAAAAACACCGAAATAGCAATCATCTGGAAAGCTGTTTTATATTTTCCAACCGTTGATACAGCTACATTGGTACGTGCACCGAGCTCAGCCATCCACTCACGTAAAGCAGAAACCGTAATCTCGCGTGAAATAATCACAATCGCAGCAAAAGCCATCGAAATTGTAGGTTGCCATTGCACCAAAACAATCAATGCTGCTGCGACCATTAATTTATCCGCAACAGGATCTAAAAAACGTCCGAATGCAGAAGTCTGATTCAATGTTCTTGCTAAATAACCATCAAACCAATCTGTGACAGCAGCAATCATAAAAATTGCAGTCAGAATGATATGACGCGTCATACCCCCTTCATGCCCACCCACACCAATCGCAGGAGGCCAATAGGCAATAATTAAAAAAACAGGTATTAACGCAATACGTGCTAGCGTCAAGATATTTGGTATATTCAGGATGCGACCTGTAGACATAGACACCGCCAGTTTGCCCCAATTACAGCTAAAATTTGCAATAAAAACTTGAGCTTTGATTCTTTAATCCGCTTACTTTAAACGATTCACTACCCGCTGTCGACTAGGCAAAAATCGCGACAGTCTGTCTACAAATTGCAACGAGACGGTCATTATGGTCCCAAATATGGGCATATTCAGTAGAATAACCATGCACAGAATGATCTGTAAATACTTTATATTTAAACCAATCTCGTCGGTCAGCTTGAATAGGTTCTAACAGCGTCACATACCAAGAAATTGAACTGCCCGGTGCTGGTTTTTTTAATATAGGAAAAATTCCTGCAGGCCAAATATCTAACATTGCTATAAATTCAGGCATGCTCAGCGGACCTGCTTCAAATTTAGATTCTGCATATCGAAACCACCCGCCAAAATCTGGCTTTTCAGCAGCCGTACAAGGGTATTTCCCTTCAGCCCAAATCAGATCATAGTTCTGATAGCATTGCGGCATAAGAGGATGATAAGGCAACTTAACTAAACTTTCAGGCGAATCATACTGTGGTGCTGTGCGAGTTTGATCCATATTCACAACTGATTCACGGTCTGAACCAAAACTTGCCAGCAGAATTCCCTGTACAGCATCATCTTGCCAAATCCGAGCCTCAATATTGGTCACAGATTTACCTTGCCTTAAAATTTCCACTGTCACTTTGACTGGCTTTTCCTGAACAGGACCCACAAATACCACACTGGTGCTCAATAATCTTTTTTGAGGGTCATGAATCATTTGTGTTGCTTTGTGTAGCATCATCGCCGTGGTTAAACCACCAAAAATGGTACGACCTTGCAACCAACCCTCAGGAATCTCCACCCATTCTTGTTGATCAATTTCTTGAAATATCTGTCCAAATGACATGCGCAACCCTTTTATTTTAAATTTCTTATCGCGCTAGCATGCTGAATTTTCAGATTGAGGTAAATGATCAATGACTCACAGGTCAATGATCATTTTGGCAAATTGATATGCATGATTACTCATGCAAGATTTTGTACACAGCTCGAGCGAGATTTGCACCAAAACCAGGGACTAAATTTAGATCCTTTTCAGAGGCTTTTAATACCCCTTGAATCCCACCAAAATGTGTTAATAAATCACGGCGGCGTTTTGGTCCTAGCCCTGGAATGGCTTCTAAAACTGACTGCCCACGACGTTTATCGCGCTTGGCACGATGTTTAGTAATGGCAAATCGATGCGCCTCATCACGAACCTGTTGAATTAAATGTAGCGCTTTATGGTCTTCAGGCAGTTGAATCTTTGTGCCATCAGTGAAATGTAAGGTTTCCAAACCAGGCTTACGTCCTTCCCCTTTTGAAACCCCCACCATGAATGCATCCAATCCAAGATCTTGCATGACCTGCATTGCCATATGTAATTGCCCTTTACCACCATCGATGAGAAGCAAGTCTGGTAACATTGCCTTCTTATATCGTCGTGTTAAAGCCTGACGCATGGCAGCATAATCATCACCCCCAGTGATATCTTCGATAGCAAACTGACGGTAATCACGCTTACGAGCCCCTCCACTATCAAAGACAACACAAGAAGCGATCGTTGCTTCGCCCATCGTATGGGATATATCAAAACATTCGATACGATCAATTGGACGTCCGACCACCTCTTCTAACTGATGAAAACGTTCATTCAATTCATAATGGTTAGCAAGTTGTCCTTTAATGGCATGCTGTACATTCATGGTCGCAAGCTCGAGCCATTCTGCACGGGTTTCTCGAACTTTTGATTTAATCAGAATTTTTTTGCCAAAATTTTGTTGTAGTGCCTCTTCTATGTCTTTTTTGTCTGGCAGCTCCACGTTGACGATTAATTCTGTTGGAATCTCATCGGCAACTTGGAAATAAAAGTTCGCGATAAAATCTGCCAGCATTTGTCCCAAATCATCGCCCAACATATCTGGGAAATAACTTTTTCCTCCCAACATCTTGCCATTACGCACATGCATAATCTGAACGCACGTTACCCCCGCTTGGTATGCGATCGCCAATATATCTGCTTCACCTTTGACTTTATAAATCGCTTGTTGCGTTTGGACATCACGCAATAATGCCATCCGATCACGATAAAAAACGGCTTTTTCAAATTCAAGAGCATCTGCTGCCGCTTCCATTTTGGCAATTAATTCTTGATTAAGCTCACGTGTGTCCCCTTGTAAAAAACGAATAGAGTTATCGACATCATCTTTATAATCTTCAGGTGATATCATGCCCACACATGGAGCTGAGCAACGTTTAATTTGATACTGCAAACACGGTCTTTTACGTTGCGCAAAATAACTATTTTCACATTGGCGGACATTGAATAATTTTTGTAAGACCACCAATGTATCACGTGCATTAAAAGCACTTGGATAAGGTCCAAAAAATTTACCTGCTTGATGTTTCCCCTTACCACGACCTGCTGCAATACGTGGATAAGGCTTATCACTGGACACAAAAATATAGACGTAAGATTTATCATCTCGCAGCATGATGTTATACGGTGGTCGATGAAGCTTAATTAAGTTTTGTTCAAGAAGTAATGCTTCCGTTTCTGAGCGGACCACCATGGTTTCAATATCATGAATGCGGGCAACTAAAGCCTGTGTTTTGGGATGCTCAATGGTTTTAACAAAATAGCTAGAAACACGATTTTTTAAATTCTTGGCTTTTCCCACATATAACAACTCTCCATCTTTACCTAACATGCGATAGACACCAGGCAAAGTCGTAAGATTGGCTAAGATTTTTTCAATGTGTTCACGTGCGTTTTCGTTCACAAGCAGCCTTTAATGTAGAGTCAGTCATTCATGCAACAGCATGAGCTTATTGTGATGGTAACGCGCTCTATTTCAAGTGCATTTCGGTAGACGATTTTAAAACCTTGTTGATCCAACAGTTCAGGGCAATGATCGCAGATTTTATAATCAGCTGATTGTTAAAAAGTCTGAGTTGTTAAATTCAAGTTTGATATGCTTTTCAACTGATTCATTCATGGATGCGCCAACATGACTGCGACCGATCGTGCTTTTCACGCCATACAACCTGCACTCTCATCCCATAGTCCTTCAGAAAAAGATCGACTCATTGGAAAGTCTCGCTTTCATTTTGAACCAGCCAAAGTGATGCAGTTATTGCGTGATCGTATCATTGGGCAAAATCCAGCCTTAGATGAAATCGAAAAATTGCTTCACGTGGTCAAAGCTGACTTTTCAAGTCCTGAACGCCCCTTGTCCGTCACCTTAATGCTTGGACCAACAGGTGTTGGTAAAACAGAGACTGTTCGTTTGATTGCTGAAGCGATTTATGGTCGTCCTGATGCATTTTGTCGTATCGATATGAATACACTGGCTCAAGAACATTATGCAGCCGCTTTAACAGGCGCTCCGCCCGGATATGTCGGTTCAAAAGAAGGTCATAGTTTATTCGATGAAACTGCGATTAATGGCTCTCATACCCGTCCTGGCATTATGCTGTTTGATGAACTTGAAAAAGCCTCTCCCGAAGTGATTCGTGGCTTAATGAATGTGTTGGATACAGGTCGCCTAACCCTTACTGCTGGAACAAAAACGATTGATTTTCGTAATTGTATGATCTTTATGACCAGTAATGCAGGAGCACGCGCAGCACAACAATATTTAGATAAATTAAATGTTTTACCGCAAAAACTTCAAAATTTATGTTTAAAACGCCTACCCACGAAAGCCATCATTGAAAAAATACTGCATCGCAGTTTTGATCCCGAATTTCTGAATCGAATTGATCGTGTCCTTCATTATCAACCTGTTCAAGATGATGCACTCCCTAAATTGGTTGATATTGAACTGGAAAAACTCAACATTCGTTTGCAACATCAAAAACGTCAGGTTCATTTATCAGACCTTGCCAAAGCATATTTCTATCAGGGTCATGATATCCGCTTTGGGGCACGTCATTTAGCACGTAAAATAAGAACTGAACTAGAACCCATTATTGCGATCTACTTTCTAAAGCATCCAGATCAACTTCATCTCCAGCTGGATTGCAAAGACGGTCAGCTCACGATCATCAATTAATAAAAAAAGCCCATTATGGGCTTTTTTTAAACAAATCATCTTAAACCAGGAATCGTGACAAAGGATTCTGCTGCCGTTTTATTATAATACGTACACCCTTTTTCAATATTTGCCATTAATAACTGATAACGCTGTCTATTTTCTGCAACATCATCGTTCATTAGCAATTTTTCATAGAGCTTATATTCATCATCAGTCGTACGCTTCAAAGTTTGATGATATTCAGCAGGATATAGTTTGCTTTCAAATTCAATGGCTGTTGAATCATCTAAACTAATCTTCATACTGGTGTCAAAAATACTGCTAAAATTCATACCCATCCAACGATCTTTAGCAAGTTGAAATTTAACTATTGGATTTTTTTCATTTAAAAGATCAAGATACAGCAAGTTATCTTCATAAAATTGGTTAAAACTCTCTTCCAATGGTTCACTCGTGTTTGGATAGAGTTGTAAATAATCTACTCGGTTTTGTTCTGCTTTCTTTCTATAACAATAGCTACCTGAAGAAAAATTTTTAAGACCATCTTTGGCGATAAACAATCTCACATTAGGGCTCAAATCATTTCGATCAATGTTGCGATAACCTGGTAAAACTGTATCAAAAACATTTTTACCCGATAGGTTTACACGCTCCATTTCGATATCCGTTTGGATGTCACCAATGATATTCATCGTCCAATGACTAGGACTATTCACACTGAGCGTATTTTGGGCTTGATCATAGGTTTGATAGATACGATTTCGCGTCACAATCACACTATTCAACGGTTTAAAACTATCCGTATAAGTAAATTGTCCATTTTGAAATTCAATATAATTTAAGCCGAATCGATCATTGGAATTATAGTAAATTGAATAGAGTTGATCACCGTTTCGAAATTGTGTACTCGGTGATGATTCATACGAATCTCCCGACCCACCGCCGCCACAGGCACTTAAAAAAAACGGTAAAACACTTAGAGCCAATATTGTTTTTTTGAGATTCATTTGAATTTTCTTTTGTATATTTTACACACAAAAGCATAGCTTTTATTGAACAACTTCTCAATTTTAATTTACATCATTTTAAGTAAAATTAAAAAATGCGCCCTGAGGCGCATTTTGATCTAAATGGTCTTAAAACACATAAGGTCGAATAAAAATCAGGAAGAATATCCCTAACATCAAGAACCATTTTAAAAAGTAATATAACTGACGGTTCTTCGCTTTCAGTGCTTTTGCTTTCACACGCAAGCGATAAATATAACCAAATGCTTTGTTCAGACCACCCGTTTGATCCCCTGCTTCATTCGGTGAACTTGCCGCAGTCATTACATTTTTACCAAACCAATGATTAAACCGTTCCATCCAACGTGTCTTTAAAGGACGCTCTACATCAGCAAAGAAAATAATACGATTTTGATCCGTCGTGTTTTCTGCATAATGAATGTAGGTTTCATCAAACACAACGCTTTCACCATCTCTCCATGAATATCGCTGACCATCTACATCAATAAAGCAACGATCATCATTTGGCGTCAACAACCCTAAATGATAGCGTAAAGATCCCGCATAAGGATCACGATGACGAACCAATCGACTATCAGGAGCAAGCTCAGTAAACATCGCCGCTTTAATGGTTGGCAATGTTTTAAGCAATGCTGTCGTTTTAGGGCACAGTTCTGCTGCTGAAGGATGTGCAGAGTCATACCATTTTAAATAAAAACGCTTCCAACCAGTTTTAAAAAATGAGTTAAAGCCTAGGTCATCATATTTTTCAGAGGCTTTGATCCCACCCTGCTCATATAAAGCTTTGGCTTCATCACGAATCATTTCCCAATTTTCATCTAACACTTTTAAATCTTTAAAATGCTGTGTGTCGATATAAGGCTGGTTTGGCACCTTAGAGAACATATACATCAAAAAATTAATAGGTGCCAAAATGGTCGAATGATCAAAGAATTGACGATAGAACGAATGTCGTACTTTTCCACGACGTTGAATATACAGTGCCGATATGATGAATATCGCGAGAATAATCCACTTGATCATTGATTGACTCGGTTTATCTTTGGTTAGCGGGTTAAATGAAGAGATGCTGCACCTAAATTGGAAGTGAATTGTTCCAATTTAGGTGTATAGATAATCACGTAAATTGTATAACGACTACCCCAAACAACGAAACATTGTGTTCTACAAATAGACTTTTGATGGCTTTATATTTCAGTTTATTGACTTTTATGACGAAATTTAAAGTGCAAAATAACTTGAAATTACCTACCTACCCCAGATATAAGTTGAAGTGTTTTTAAATAAAATGCCAATTGAAACAATCGCTTTATTGTAAGAAGAACAAACTCTACATTCGCATCTGCTGTTTTATAATGCATGCTGGTGCAATAAATAGATGACCATTGCGTCACGGCTTGATACAACTTGTTATGTTCTTTTTCGATATAGTTATCGTAAGATTAGCGAAGCTTTAATGTGCGCAGGAAATACGCACTTGCTTCACAACATCAACTTAGAAGTCCTCCAAAATAAAGGAGATCAGGCATGATCCACGCTGGCAATGCCATTACCGTCCAAATGCTTTCGGACGGAATTGCAGAATTCCGCTTTGACTTACAAGGTGAGTCGGTCAACAAATTTAACCGCGCAACAATTGAAGATTTTAAAGCTGCAATTGACGCTGTTAAAGCAAACGGTGACATCAAAGGTTTAATCGTTACTTCAGGTAAATCTACATTTATCGTGGGTGCAGATATCACTGAATTCGGTGACAACTTCGCTCAAGGCGAACAAGCGATTGTGGATTGGGCATTGCCTGTTCACGACATCTTCAATGCGTTTGAAGATTTAAATATTCCTAAAGTTGCTGCAATCAATGGTATGGCATTGGGCGGCGGTTTTGAAATGTGCTTAGTGTGTGACTATCGTGTGATGTCAGAAGCTGCACAAGTTGGCCTTCCAGAAATCAAACTGGGTATCTACCCTGGTTTTGGTGGTACGGTTCGTTTAAGCCGCGTGATTGGTATCGACAATGCGGTTGAATGGATGGCAATGGCTGCACCGAAAAAGCCGGCTGCTGCGCTCAAAGACGGTGCTGTTGATGCAGTTGTTGCTGCAGACAAACTACAAGACGCTGCAATTGACCTTGTGAAACAAGCAATTGCTGGCCGTGTAGACTGGAAAGCAAAACGCCAAGAAAAATTAGATCCTGTTAAATTGAACATGCTTGAACAAATGATGGCATTCAATACAGCGAAAGGTGCAGTTCTTGCAAAAGCAAATCCTGCTCAATACCCAGCGCCAAAACTTCTTCTAGACTCATTACAAGCAGGTGCAAGCCTTCCACGTGATGAAGCATTGAAAATCGAAGCGCAAGGTTTTGCTAAAGCGGCTGTGACTCCACAAGCAGGTGCGTTAATTGGTTTATTCCTTAACGACCAAATTGTGAAGAAAACTTCGAAGAAATATGAAAAAGGTGCTCACCCTGTCAACCAAGCTGCTGTACTAGGCGCAGGTATCATGGGTGGTGGTATTGCTTACCAAGCGGCAAGCAAAGGCACACCAATCATCATGAAAGACATTGGTAACCCACAATTGGCGTTAGGTATGTCTGAAGCGAACAAATTGTTGACTAAACAAGTTGATCGCAAAAAAATGACTGCGGCGAAAATGGGTGAAACTCTTGCGCGCATCCGTCCGACTTTAAGCTATGACGAGTTTAAAGAAGTGGACATCGTGATTGAAGCAGTAACGGAAAACCCTAAAGTTAAGGGTATCGTACTTGCTGAAACTGAGAAAAATGTTCGTGACAACACGATCATTGCTTCGAACACGTCAACAATTTCAATCACACGTTTGGCTGAAAACCTACAACGTCCTGAAAACTTCGTAGGTATGCACTTCTTTAACCCAGTTCACATGATGCCATTGGTAGAAGTGATCCGTGGTGAAAAGACGTCTGCTGAAGCGATTGCAACGACTGTAGTTCTTGCTCAGAAAATGGGTAAAACACCAATCGTTGTCAACGACTGCCCAGGCTTCTTGGTGAACCGCGTATTGTTCCCTTACTTTGGTGCATTTGACCTTCTATTGAAAGACGGTGCTGACTTCCAACAAGTCGACAAAGTCATGGAAAAATTCGGCTGGCCTATGGGTCCTGCTTACTTGATGGACGTTGTGGGTATTGATACTGGCGTTCACGGTGCAGAAGTGATGGCGGAAGGTTTCCCTGACCGTATGAAGCCTGACTTCAAAGGTTCAATTCAAACAATGTACGAAGCAAAACGTTTGGGTCAAAAGAACGACGTTGGTTTCTATAAGTACGAATTGGATCGTAAAGGTAAAAAAGCTAAAGTGGTTGACCCAACTGCGTACGAGCTTGTTGCATCAGTTGCAACTGCGGAAAAACGTGAATTTGACGCTCAAGAAATTATTGACCGTATGATGCTGACTTTCTGTAACGAAACTGTTCGTTGCCTAGAAGATAACATCGTAGCGACTGCTGCTGAAGCAGATATGGCGATGATCATGGGTGTAGGTTTCCCTCCATTCCGTGGTGGTCCATGCCGCTACATCGACCAAACTGGTGTCGCTGAATACGTAGCGCTTTGCGACAAATATGCGTATTTAGGTAAGGCTTATGAAGCGCCACAAATGTTGCGTGACATGGCTGCAAACAACAAAAAATTCTACGGTTAAGGAGCAACGTGAATGGCTACTTTAAATCCACGTGACGTTGTCATCGTTGATGGCGTACGTTCAGCAATGGGTAAAACCAAAAATGGTATGTTCCGTAACGTACGTGCTGACAGCTTATCTGCTGAATTAGTACGCGCGCTTGTTGCTCGTAACCAGTTTGATACCAATGAAGTTGAAGACGTAATCTGGGGTTGTGTAAACCAGACTCTAGAACAAGGCATGAACATTGGTCGTAACATTGCGTTATTGGCTGATCTTCCAAAGACTGTTGCAGGTCAAACAGTGAACCGTCTTTGTGGTTCTTCTATGCAAGCAATCCACACAGCGGCTGCGCAAATTGCAACCAACCAAGGTGATATCTTCATCATTGGTGGTGTAGAGCACATGGGTCACGTTGGCATGATGCACGGCATCGACATCAACCCAGAAGCGTCTAAGCACTATGCAAAAGCGTCTAACATGATGGGCTTAACGGCTGAAATGTTAGGTCGTATGAACGGTATTTCTCGTGAAGAACAAGATGCGTTTGGTGTTGAATCACACCGCCGTGCTTGGGCTGCAACACAAGAAGGTCGTTTCAAAAATGAAATCGTGGGCGTTGAAGGTCACGATGCAAATGGCTTCAAAATTCTGTGCGATATCGATGAAGTGATTCGTCCTGATGCAAACCTTGAAGCATTCCAAGCTTTACGTCCAGTATTCGATCCGAAAGGCGGTACAGTAACTGCTGCAACATCTTCAGCTTTGTCTGATGGTGCTTCTGCAATGTTGCTGATGTCTGCTGAACGTGCTCAAGCTTTAGGTCTTAAGCCACGTGCTGTAATTCGCTCTATGGCGGTTGCAGGCTGTGATGCTGCGATCATGGGTTATGGTCCTGTACCAGCAACTCAAAAAGCGCTTAAACGTGCTGGCTTGTCAATTGCTGATATTCAAACGTTTGAATTGAACGAAGCATTCGCAGCACAAGGTTTGTCTGTTCTTAAAGGCTTAGGCATTTATGACCAACAAGACCGTGTGAACTTGAACGGTGGTGCGATTGCATTGGGTCACCCATTAGGTTGTTCTGGTGCGCGTATCACAACGACTTTGCTGAACGTCATGGAACAGCAAGATACACAAATCGGTCTTGCGACGATGTGTATTGGTTTAGGTCAAGGTATCGCAACTGTGATCGAACGTGTTTAAGTTTTAAATACGTGACCAAAAGAAACCCCGCTTAATGCGGGGTTTTTTTAAATTAAAAAATACAAAAATTCATGTATATTTTAAATTAAAGGGAGTCGCTTATGAATCTACCAGCAGTAACAAATGAGAACTTATTTCATTTAAATAGCCTTGTAACAGCATTGCAATTACCTCGAACTGTTTTAGCTAGTGATGATGCAATTACTTACACTTGGAATAATTTGCCTCGCTTGTTAACTAAAATTCCAGAACAAGAAAGAAATGAGTTAGTTGCAAGGATGTGTATAGCTGTTCATAGTGGATTATTTGATAGCGCTATTAATTACATTTGGAATGCCGCTATCTTAGCTCTTAGAAATAAAGTACGTTCTTTTGGCTTACCTATAATTGCTAGCATCAAAAATAAAGATTTTGAAGAAAAGCATCTATTAGAACTACAAGATAGTGAATTATTACAGCTCGTATTAGAACTGAATATCATTGATGAACAAGGATTCTTCTTCCTGAGTCAAGCACGTGCAACACGAAATAATTATTCAGCAGCGCATCCAAGTTTACAAATGATTGATGAGTTTGAACTCATGGCTTTTGCTAACAGATGTATAGAAAATGCTTTAGCAAATCCTATTAATCACACTGGATTAGACATACCTTCTTTTATTCAAACTATAAAAAATCCAAGTTTTGCTGCAATTCAATACAATTATTGGTTAGATGCATTAAAACAAACTTATGATGCTCAACGCTCACTTATTATTAACATGATGCATGGTATGTATTGTGATCCAAACATCTCAGAAACTATACGCCAGAATATTTTAAAACTTTGTATTGATCTAAAGCAATCCTTTAGTAATGCGATTAAAAGTAAATTAGTAAATACACATACAAATTACTTAGCCAGAGGAGAAGTAGAAAAATATAAAGCTTCACTTAAGTTTTTCGAAAATCTCAGCTTTTTAGAGTTATTATCACATGGTGAACTGAACTCTTTATTTTCAAGAGCAATAGAAAGATTGAATCAGGTTCATAATGGTTTTGATAATTTTTATAACGAACCTCCATTTGCAGAACGCTTAAATGAATTAACTAAAGCACATGCAGTACCATTACTTGTGCAAGAAAAATTCGTAGAAACTGTTTCATCGTGTTTTATTGGAAACGGTTATGGGGTTTCACATTCTGCTCTGAATTCATACGAAGATATGATTAAAAACTTTTCACCAATTGAAATTAGTCTACTTTTAAACTTAGTTCAATATGAAACAAATCTATTAGGCTATAGAGTGAAAAATACAAGAAATTGCTCTGAACGATTTAAAAAAATGGTACAACTAATTAACCCAAGTAGTGTTCCACCCTCGGTGAAACATAGCTATGACCATTTTATTAAATAGCGAGCTTTATAATATCTGATGACTTTTTATAAAAGGTCATCAGACTAAACATCTCAATTAAATATTTTAAAATCAATCATAAATCCCAAACTAATTAATTTAATGGGTTAATGCTAATATTTTTAATTATCCTTTACCCCACCACGCCATTGATCACCAAACAACTGATTTAAACGTTGCTCATCAAAGGTAATCTGAATCGCTCCACCACCCTGTTGGATATGATTCAAGGCTTTTTCACGATCAATCCCTAAAGGCTCCAACATTCTAAAAATTCCTGAGCTCGGATCATTCGACTGTAAACCTGCTGCAACAGACAAAACATATTGCTGCTGTAAAGGTGATAGATGACTCATATCAGGCACTGGGGTTTTTGGTTGAATATTCAGTGCAGGTGAACTTTGCTCTAAAGCAGCATTTTGAATATCCTGCTCTTTTTTGATCACTTGATGTTGCAAAGATTGACGCACCTTTTGATCTTCTTGAAAAGGTGTAACAGTCGTCACAACTTCATCACGTAAATCATCGTCCGCCAACAATTGAATTGAAGGCAGGCTTGCAACATCTTCAGCATGAGTCAAACTCATCAGCAAGACTGAGATCACACCGAACATCAAACATAATTTAGAATTAGTCATAAGTAAGACTCTGACATGCATCGTTCAAATTGAGCATCAAGAAACAAGAATAACTAAACAAATAGAACCACTCTTTAATTAAACTACACCAATTTATTTACTTATTCATCAGCACTCAGATAAATGGTTTCAAGTGTTTTTTAAAGGTTTTTCTAAGCAACTGAATTTCAAGACTCGGTCTGATTTTACAAATATGGACTTCAAAGCTTAACTTCAATTCATTATAAAAATAGAAAACTCATACATATCCATCAGCCATGAAAACTAAAATAAAAAACAGCCTACTCGTTATATTTTTATGTCTCTCATCACTCTGGGCAATCTTATTCATTTGGACACATCAGCCTGTTAATGCCATTTTCACTTATACACTGATCTTGTTTTGGGTGGGACTTGCCATCATTACAGGGATATTCCATTTCAAGCAACACAACTCTAAGCCCTATTTCACATGGGCGTATTTGATTATTTTTTTGATTGCCATGATTAGCTTTTTTTCCTTAGAACCACGCAATGATCGCGTTTGGCAGGATGAAACCGACAAAATTATTCAATTCCAATTCAAAGATGGCAAAGTGGAATTACAGAATGTCAGAAATTTTATTTGGCACAGTGATAAAGACTACGTGACGCGGTGGGAAACACGACAATACGATTTAGAAAAGTTAGATCGTATAGATTTAGTGGTATCACATTTTATGCAAGGTCCTATTGCGCATGTTTTTATTACATTTGGTTTTGATGATGGCGAACATCTCGCTTTTTCTTTAGAGGTTCGTCAGGAAAAAGATGAAGGATTTTCCACCATTGGCGGGTTTTTTCGGCAGTATGAATTGGCACTGGTCGTAGGTGATGAAAATGATTTGATTTATACCCGCTCAAATATTCGCGAAGAAGATGTCTATATTTATCCAATTCAAATGAATCAAACCGAAATTCAGATGTTGTTTTTAGAGTTCCTGAACAAAGCCAATCGGCTAAATCATACCCCAGTTTGGTATAACACCTATATTAGTAATTGTACGACCATCTTGTTTGATTTATTAGAACATGCAGTAGGACAAATTCCACGAGATTATCGCGTGACCTTGCCAGGTTTAATTCCAAACTATTTATATGACAAAAAAGTCCTCGATAATGGTATCACCTTAGATCAATGGAAAGAAAAAGCGCATATTAATCCTAAAATTGAGCATGTTCATGAAGTACATTTACTTTCAAGTAAAGCATTCTCTGCCTTACTCCGTGAGTAAAGCAGGCGTCCATTTTTTATAACCACGCTGAAAGAAACAACCAAGAAAGAATGTTTATTGCGTTTCTTCCTGAACAACCGGTTCAGAACTTGGACTTTGATTCACTGTTTGTGCTTCAATCACTTCGGCATTTTGATTTTTTAACTGATCAATTTCGCGTTGTAATTGATTTAACTCACGATATAACTCGTTAAAGCGATTCACACTGAGATCACTTTTAAATAGGATCATTTCATTACGGCGTTGCCAGTCATGATTCTTCAAAAACTCAAACATTTCTTCAGCTTTTTTTGTGATCTTAAGTTCTAAAGCAAACAAAGCTTGATCATTATTATGCTGTCGGCTGAATTTTAACTTTTCTTTCATTGGCTCACGCAAGTCTGCTTTCATCTCCAAAGCATCAAGCGCTTGTAAAGCTGTCGCATAAATTTGTTGGTCACGCGTTTGATATTCAGATTGAATTTTCTTCACTTGGACAAACATCTTTTCGGTATCTTGATATTTATTCTTTTTATCTAATTCTAGGCGACGAACGTTCAGAAACTCATCCCACTTGGCTTGATCTAACTCACGTAAATACATATTTCGTGATTCAATATTGTCTACCCAATACTTCAAAATAAATTCAGAAAGTACCTTATAGTCACCATCCAAACGCTCATCTTCAACTTTAAAATTCAGAGGGGTTTTCCAATCCTTCGCTTGAACATAAAGCTGCTCAATTTTTTCCGTCATCACCAAATCAAATTGTTGACGTTGCACTTCATCATTTTTTTCATTTTGCGCGTAGGCACAATAACCAAATAATAAGGTCACCATGACGATAACCACCGCTAATATTCCGCGCATCTCAAACTCCTATCCTTTTTTTGTTTGAGTAATGAATCACTTGCGAACAATGACAAGCATATGATGTGTATTGTATAGCATATTTTTTAAGCAGAAATAGGAATGAATTTAGTGGATATTGCTGTGATTTTGTCGATTTATTCGTGATTCTGTGATCAAGTTTCAATAATTTATTACGCAATATTCATATTTTCGACAGAAATATATCGGGTTGAAACTCTGCGTTTCAGATTTAGACCTTTAATTTTGTTGTCATTGCCCACACTATAGATTCATAAATGATGATTAGAGATTTTTTATGCGTGTAGATGTGTGGTCAGATGTAGTATGCCCTTTTTGCTATATCGGAAAAAAACGTTTAGAAGCAGCAGCAGCTGCAACTGGTGTAGAACTTGAAGTCCATTGGCACAGTTTTCAGCTAGATCCTGATGCACCGCCACGTCAAGAAGTCTCAAATAGCGAACGTTTGGCATTGAAATATGGGCGTACTGTCGCTGAAGTTGAAGAAATGCAACGCAATATCGCGGAAATGGCAAAAGCAGAAGGCATCGAGTTCAATTGGGAAAATGCCAACTCAGGGAATACATTTAACGCCCATCGGATTATTCATCATGCACAAAGCTTAGGATTGGGTTCGGAAGCAAAAGAAGCCTTTTTCTATAGCTATATGACCCAAGGTTTAGCCATTGGCGAGCGTGAAACCCTCGAAGATGTTGCTTCGCGTATTGGTTTAAACCCAGTTGAAGTGGATGATATTTTGGATTCTGATCAATATGCCGATTTTGTCCAATTTGATGAAGAACTTGCACGTGATCAATTGAAAGTGACTGGTGTACCATTCTTTGTATTCGATCAGCGTGTGGCTTTGGCTGGTGCTCAACCGACTCAAGTCTTCCAAGATGTGATCAACAAAGTATTAACAACTGCCAATGAACAAACAGATCAACCCACTGTTGAAGATGCAGAAACTTGTACTGATGAACATTGTGACGTGCCACCAAGCAAATCATAAAACATCTTCGAGAACCTAAATACGGGCTTAAGATTGCATGACTTAAGCCCGTATTCAGACTGTTATAAAAATAGAATTCAGCGTTGCATAAACAAGCCTATTCAAGTGAATTGGAACTGAATATACTATCAAACATAGATTCACTGCATGACTCTATACATGGTAAATTTTTATAGACCTCTTTCCCCAAGGAGGTCTTTTTTTATCTATAAAACAATCATTTAATAAAATCATTTGAATTTTAAGTCTTCTCATTATCTGTTCCAATTTTAAATCACTTTAAATTCATTGTTGTTTATTGTGAATTTTGTTGAACAATTCATTAGAATAGATCAAACATTGATTTTTAATAATATCACGATGCTTAAGCCCATTTTTTAATTTTATAAATAAATTCAGTGGCTTAACAATGAAAATGACTTAGAGCGAATATGAAAAGAATCATGCAGCAATTCAAACCGTCAACCTTAAGTCTTGTCTTAAGTTGTAGCTTTTTAAGTACTTTCGTGTATAGCCAAGATCAGATAGATCACTTGACTGATCCTTATCAAACAGATGAAATTAGTGTCAGTAGCGAATTCCCTACTTTAGACTATCCTTTAGAATTTCAACAAAAAGACTGGCCAACATCGGATGAAAATAGCTTAGGTTGGATTAACTACGTTCCTCGCATGGTTGATGCAACGCCGACACTATTCCCAGAACAATCCAATAAAAAAATATACGCTCCGACCCAAGCGACTGAAGATTTATCATGGATTGACCGACGTCAAAAATCGATTCGCCAATGGGCAGACCGAACTGCACAGCGAATCGATGGTTGGTTTGGTGAAGGCTATGAAGATGAAACCGCCAAAGCAACGCTACGTGTAATCTTTGATAATAAATGGAATAAGTATGATGATTACGAATTCAAGCCACGTATACGCGGTAAAATCGACTTACCAACCTTAGAGCGTAAATTAAGTTTAGTCTTTGGTGATGATTCACTGGATAATGAAATTGACAACAATATTGCCATTACCAATGAAAATCCCGCTGGTGATCCCGACAAAAATGTCGACACTAAGCGAATCCGTGAAGATAACAGTTCTATCGCATTACGTTGGTCACAACTGTCTGATAAGTTACCTTTCGATTTAGATGCTGATTTAGGTATTCGATCTGGAGATGACATTTATGCCCGTTTAAAGGCAAAAAAAGATTGGACTCTCGGGAATGATTTTTCCTTTCATGCTGAACAAATCTATCGTTATGGTATAGATAGTGAAAATTATCTAAGAACCAATTTGGAACTCACCCACGCACGTCCAAATGAAGCGTTTATTTCAAATCAGCTTTATCTAACTTATGCAGATGAGCAGGATGATGATTGGACTTGGGATAATCGTACCTATCGCCAACATCAGTTTTTCCATGATAACCGCTTTAACTACGGTATGTATGTGGGTGGTTATTACAACGAAGATGATTTACGTATGAACAGTTGGGGACCTTTTGTTTCTTGGCGCCAACCCTTATTCCGCGAATGGTTCTTTGTTCAAGGTGATCTTAACTATTTTAATGACAAGCGTGAAGATCGATCACACTATCCTCGTGCATTAGTTCGTCTTGAAGCTAGATTTTAGCGCTCGATAATAGTCATAAAAAAAGCCCATCACTGATGGGCTTTTTTTGGATCTTAGATTCTCAAATGACAGGCTTTTGAATCACTATACGATCATTACGTGTAATACGTGTTTTTTTAGAAGACGCTTCAGCTTCAGTTTTAGGTAAAACATAACCGACGCGATCTGTGCGTGCGATACGCTTACTATCCACAAAAGGATTAATATCAAATTGTGGAATTTGGTGCTTCACTACGGTTACACGATCATTTCGAACAATTTTCTTCACATCTTGTTCTGCATAAGTGACATTGGTTAAGCTCAAACAAAACATGCTAAATGCGAGCATCATTGAAGTTTTCATAGAATATTCCCAATATTTAATGATCGTTATTATAGATTAATTATTATTTTTTGATATGTTTTACAAATCGAAACTTGGACGTATTTTTTTATCATCAACATCGAAAAAATTTATCTAGTTTAACGCAAAGCTTAAATAGTTCCTTTTGCATTCTACGACGGCGCTGCATTAAAAAAGCCTATCCGAAGATAGGCTTTCGATCACAATTTAAAATATGCGCTTATTTCAATAATAAGCTGTTAATGCGTTTTAAATATGCAGCTGGATCTTCTGGTAAACCACCTTCCGCAATCATCGCTTGATCAAAAATCACATTTGCAAGATCGTCAAATTGTGCTGAACCTTCCAATTTTTTCACTAATGGATGCTCAGGGTTAATCTCTAAAATTGGCTTGCTTTCTGGGACTGCTTGACCTGCTTGTTTTAACATGCGAATCAACTGTGGAGACAATTCGCCTTCACCAGTTACCAGACACGCTGGAGAATCAACCAAACGAGTGGTTACGCGCACTTCTTTGGTTTTGTCTTTTAATGACTCAGACAGCTTTTCAACTACAGGTTTAAACTGCTCAGCCGCCGCTTCTAATGCTTTTTTCTCTTCAGCATCCTGTAAATCACCTAAATCGACAGCACCTTTTGCGACATTCTGCATTGGTGTCCCGTCAAACTCATGAACAAATTCCATTGCCCATTCATCTACACGTTCAGTCATTAGCAGAACATCGATACCTTTTTTCTTGAATAACTCAAGTTGTGGCGAGTTTTTAGCAGCGGCTAAGCTTTCCGCCGTTACATAATAAATCGCCTTTTGACCTTCTTTCATTGCTGCTTTATAGTCAGCCAATGAAGTGGTGACCTCATCATTGTTTGAAGTTGCAAAGCGTAGAAGCTTCAAAATTCGGTCACGATTGGTGAAATCTTCACCCAAACCTTCTTTTAAGACAGACCCAAACTCAGCATAAAACTTCTTAAATTTCTCTTGATCTGCTTCATCTTCAGATTTAGCTAAAGTATCTAAAGTTGTTAAGATTCGACGTGTGTTGCCTTCACGGATGGTTTTAACATCTCGACTTTCTTGAAGTAATTCACGACTCACATTCAACGGTAAGTCTGCGCTATCCACAACACCTTGTACGAAACGTAAATAGTTCGGGATGAGATTATCTGCATCATCCATGATGAAGACACGTTTCACATAGAGCTTGATACCTGCTTTTGCTTCACGTGAGAAAATGTTGTGCGGTGCTTTACTTGGGATATACAGTAATTGCGTATATTCAGTGCTCCCTTCTACACGGTTATGCGCCCAAGTAATCGGTGCTTCAAAGTCGTGACTTAAGTTTTTATAAAACTCAATATACTGTTCTTCAGTAATGTCATTCTTACTACGTGTCCACAATGCGCTGGCAGAATTGATCGCCTCCCATTCACCCGTTTTGACATACTGGCCTGGTTTCGCTTCTTCGCCCTCAGCTGCTTCTTCTTGTTGCCATACCTCTTTTTCCATTTGAATTGGTAAACTGATATGGTCTGAATATTTATTGATAATTTGCTTTACTTTATAACTTTGCAAATAATCTAATGCGTCTTCGCGCAAGTGTAGAATAATATCTGTACCGCGACCTTCTTTTGTAATTTGCTCAACTTCAAATTCGCCTGTACCACCACTGATCCAACGTACACCTTCTGAAGCTTCAGCCCCTGCACGACGTGATTCAACTGTGATTTTATCAGCGACAATAAAGCCAGAATAAAAACCGACACCAAACTGACCAATTAACTGTGCATCTGACTTTTGATCACCGGTTAATTTAGACATAAAGTCTTTAGTACCAGATTTAGCAATCGTACCCAAATTATCAATAGCTTCTTGTTGACTTAAACCAATACCGTTGTCGGAAATGGTGATGGTTTTATTATCTTTATCCAATTGTACGCGTACACGTAAATCTGGATCATTTTCATAATATTCAGGATGATTAATCCCTTCAAAACGTAATTTATCACATGCGTCTGAAGCGTTTGAAATTAGCTCACGAAGGAAAATTTCTGGATTTGAATAAAGTGAATGCGTCACTAAATGTAAAAGCTGAGCAACTTCCGCTTGGAAACTATGTTTTTGTGTATTCTGCTCGCTCATAAACTACTCCTTAAACACATCAAAACAATTTTTTTGAATGCTTAATGAATGGTGTAGCTTCTAATTTTTTCAATGGTCAAAATTAAATTTTTTTAAAAAGGACCTTGTTTGTAAATTCGATCAAGATGTATTTCTAGTTTTTGCTGACGCATTTGATAGACATGATTTAAGCATTGCAAATTTGCTTGGCATTGATCACGTAATTCCAGCCATTTGACTTGTTCATTCTGAATGATTGATCGCATTCCCATCGGTACTAAACGACGTAGAATTTGATAAGTGGCAGCCATTTTAACATCTGCATCATTCAAGATACGATGTTCACAAATAGCTTTCTCAGTTTCGGACTGCGCCTTTTTGCAATCAAAACTCGCTGCAAATACTGGAACACTTCCACATGCAGCCAGTACAATGATGAGTTTTATGAATCGGTTCTTCATGCATACTACTCGGTTATGAGCTTTCTAGATTATTGAAAAAAATTGTTTTTTTATATGGTATTTTCTACCTGTTATAGTACAACACATAAAAAAAGCCCTATTGATTAATAGGGCTAGGCGCAACTTTATTTTTAGAATTTGTAGCTGTAACCAATGCTATAGATGACTGGATCTATATCTAGCTTGAACTTTGTTGTTCCATCTACATTCACTTCAGGGTTCAAATCTGCATAACGTACGTCAGCGAATACACCCCAGTTTTTTGCATCAGCTGGTTGGAAATTGAAACCTAACTGCGCTGCATAACCAAAATCTTCTTTTACACTTTGAACGCCTTGCTCATCCCAAGCAATAAATGCTGTTGCACCAAGACCAACATAAGGTGTAAATCCCGAGTTATTTTTAAAATGATATTTCGCAGTCAGTGTTGGTGGTAAATGTTTAATCGTCACTGCATCAGCGCCATTAATCAAAACATCATGGCGAACTGGTGTGGCTAATAATAATTCAGCAGAAATTTGATCATTAAAGAAATATTCCACCGAAGGGGTAAAAGCAAATTCATCATCGGCTTCCACTTTAGCTCCTCCTAGAGCGGCCACAGTGGTATCTTGCGTTGGAGAAATTGCAGATGCACCTAACTTAAGTTGCCATTCTCCTGCCAGTGCATTTGCAGACATTCCAAGCAAAACAATCAGTGCAATTTTATTTAACATTATTATAACCTCTGGAAGATTGATCTAAATAAACCACTATTTAAATATAATAAACATGTCAAAAATTAATATGCAACTCTTAAAATTTAAATAAAATACATTGTATTTATAAACAATTGATTACAATGATAATTTATTTTAAATCATACTAATTTAGTCAATTATAAAATCATCAATTATTTTAAATAAATTATTAATCATATTATTTTACTCGGGATTTTTTTATTTAAACCCACTACTTTAATCTGATTTAAAATAAAAAAGGCGATTATATTAATCGCCTTTTATTCAATCATTTTTTAAATATAGTTATAGCACCATTGCCGCGATCCAACCAAAAATCATCAATGGAATATTGAAATGAATAAATGTCGGAATCACACTGTCTTTCATATGGTCATGTTGACCATCCATATTCAAACCTGATGTTGGACCTAAAGTCGAGTCTGAAGCTGGAGAGCCTGCATCACCTAGAGCTGCAGCAGTACCTATGAGCGCAATTGTTGCTGCTGGACTAAAACCAAACTGAATACATAATGGGACATAAATGATTGCAAGAATTGGCACTGTGGAGAATGATGATCCTATACCTAGTGTAATTAACAACCCGATGAGTAACATCCAGAATGCTGCCCAACCTTGACTATCACCAATCCATGCGACTGAAGCTTCCACTAGAGTCGGAACCTGACCAGTAGCGCCGATCACGGCTGCAAAACCTTGTGCTGCGATCATAATAAAACCCACGAGTGCCATCATACGCATACCAGTAATGATGACATCGTCAGCTTCTCTCCACTTGAAAATACCTGCACAGCTTAGGATCGCCACACCGACTAAACCAGCTAAAATCATCGAATCAGAATACAATTGCACTGCAAGCGTTGCTAAAACAGCCCCCCCCGCCATATAAATCGTAAATTTAGAAACCTCCGGTCTCGCAGAACCTTCTTGAACACCCATTTCACCCGAAATGCTTTGTGGTTGTTCTTCGACATGAATGTCACGATATTCTCGTGGTTTACGATAGCTATAAAACACTGCGATTAATAAACCTACGAACATCCCAAACACAGGAATCGCCATCGCAGAAGGGATTTGATCATAATCAATTTGGAAGCCAAGTGGTTCACCAAAAGTATTGATGTTTTGACCTAAAATATCATTTAGGAAAATTGCACCAAAACCGACTGGGATCAACATATAAGTTGCACATAAACCAAATGTGAGTAGACATGCAACCAATCGTCGATCAAGCTTTAAATGGTTGAATACCATCAATAATGGTGGAATCAATACAGGAATAAAAGCAATATGCACGGGAATTACGTTTTGAGAACAAACAGCCGCTATTGCAACCGTTGCAAAGATGGCATATTTGACACGATTTTGTATTTTAAGATTAGCCTCACCTTTAAGTGAATTAATCATTTTATATGCTAGAAGATCTGGCAAACCTGAACGAGCCAAAGTTAAGGCAAATGCACCAAGTACACCATAAGCTAAAGCAATCTGGGCACCCTTGCCCAAACCACCATTAAACGCTTCCATAGTGCCTTGTAAACCAAGACCAGCCAATAGGCCTCCTGTTACAGCACCAATGATCAGTGCAAATACCACAGGCACACGAGCCAAAGAGAGGCCAAACATGACCCCAATGGCAGCAAGAATTGCAAACATAAGAAATAGGAATCAGACAAAAAAACTATTTTATCAGAATTTGTTTGTAATAAATCTGCTCATCAGGGGTTGAAACCTTCACTCGTCAGATTCTATTCGCCTTGCGCATTTTTTTTTGCAAATTGTTTAATATACGATGCGATCTCTTGTGCACGACTTAAAACTGCCCAGTGATTCGCATCTACCTCAACACGTTCAAAAACTGTCGCCCATTTTGGAATTTCATCAATCAACTCAGGACTCACATATTTATCACGTTTTAAGACCACCGCTTGAACGGGACAAATCGCATGACGTTGACGAGGCATCGTTAGACGTGGAATAAAGTTTGCGCGATACAGCGCCACACCATACTCACCATCCTTAGAGATATTTTGGTTTACAGGTAAGCCTTTTGTATCTTCAAGAATTTCAAATATTTTGCCCCAGCGATCTGGGTTGAGAAAATTCCACATCGTCGGTGCAACTACGGGTAGCTGAAATAGTACGATGTACCAAGACTTAATCAATTGCTTAAAGAACTTTGGTTTTTGATGTTTGAATTGTTCACGCATCCAAAAAGCAGCATGGTCCAAGCATGGTCCAGATATAGTGGTATAGGAAAGAATACGACCTTTAAATTTAGATTCTGTTACGGATTCCCATGTTTGAATTGAGCCCCAATCGTGTGCTGCAACGTGAAAGTTACGATTTGGTAACAGATGATTTACCACACTTTCCAAATCTAAAGACAGTTGAGCTAATGCATAAGCGCGAATCTTTTTCGGTATGCTCGATTGACCAGCGCCACGCACATCATAAGTCACAACAAAATAATCTTCGATTAAATTCGAAATGATTGGTTCCCATACTTCTTGATTGTCTGGATAACCATGCACAAGCACCAATGCCGGCTTATTCCGATCCCCCCATGTTTTAGCATAGAGTTTTTGTTGATCTGTCGTGTTAATCCAATGTGACTCAAATTGCATAATATGCTCAACCTTTTTTGTTATTGATTGACCGTTTTCTTGGTCTACGATGATTTTCGATCAATGCCAGAATATTTTTTGTACTTTAGTATGCTAACTAATGAAATAAAAATAATTGACCTAAATGAGTATTTTGAAAAAGCTAACGACAATTCCGTTGATCTCCAAGTATATGTTTAATAGCTTTGCACCCTTCCAAGGAGCAGGCATTTCTATCGATAAAATCGACTTAAAAAATCATCATATACGTGTGAAAATGCCACTTACACGAAAAAATAAAAATATCGTGGGTGTCCACTTTGGCGGTAGCCTTTATTCTATGGTTGACCCATTCTATATGACATTACTCATGTATCACTTAGGTGATAAATATATTGTTTGGGATAAGGCTGCAAGCATCGATTTTTTAACCCCTGGTCGTAGCACTGTTTATGCAGATATCCGCATTGATTCTAATGAAATACAACTCATCAAAGAGCTTGCTAGCAATCATGCTCCAGTTTACCGTAACTATACGGTGAATATTATGGATGAATCAGGCTTACGGATCGCAGAAGTTCACAAAACTGTGTATATCCGTCGCAAGAAAGCAAAAGCCACACGTTTCCGTTAATAAAAAAAGGCGCTCTATGAGCGCTTTTTTTAATCACTTTAGCAAATTAACGATTGTTCTGTTCTATCGCTGCTCCTGCACCGCCGCCAATTGCACCACCAATTGCAGCACCAGAGTTACCACCAAAAATACTTTTACCGACTGCAGACCCAATTGCACCACCGACACCACTATAAGTGGCATTACGGTCAGAGCCCCCTTGAGCTTTACTACCTACAGCAGCACCTGCACCGCCACCAAGCGTTGCACCAACACCACCACCAACGTTATTACCAACACCACCACCGAGTGCACCACCTGCAGCAGCTGCACCAATACGTTGTTGATTCGGCGTCATGCTTTCACAACCCGCAAGTAACATTGTAGATACGGTTGCCATCGCCATGACAGCTGTTAACTTTTTCATCTTGATGTCCCTCTTTGTCTATTTAGATAAGCATATCGCGATCTAGAGAATAAAATTTTCAATTTCTGTTACAAGACACCGCTAAAATGATGCTATTTGTAAAGAATTTTTTTCAAAATAGATATTTAGCCTCAAACTCACATTATCAAACTCAATAAAAAAAGGCACCCGTAGGTGCCTTCTTAATTCAGTTTAGATTAAAACTGATCTTCATTTAATGCTTGTGAGAACGCTTGGTCAACTTCAGAGAAGTCATTAACCAATTCGTGTTCAGCAGCTTCTGCTTCTTGACGACGACGCTCTAAGTGGTAAGCCAAACCTGTACCCGCTGGGATCAAGCGACCAACAACCACGTTTTCTTTTAGACCGCGTAAATCATCTTCTTTACCTGTTACAGCAGCTTCAGTTAACACACGTGTTGTTTCCTGGAACGATGCAGCAGAAATGAACGAGTCAGTAGAAAGTGAAGCTTTCGTGATACCCATCAATTGACGTTCAAACTTCGCAGGGAACTTGTTCTGAGCAAGTACTGCTTGGTTTTCTTGGACAACACGGATGTAATCCACTTGCTCGCCTTTGATGAAGCTTGTATCACCACCATCGATGATCTCAACTTTACGCAACATTTGACGTACGATGACTTCAATGTGCTTATCGTTGATTTTTACACCTTGGAGGCGATATACGTCTTGAACTTCATTCACGATGTAGTTCGTAAGTGCAACTTCGCCCTTCAGACGTAAGATGTCATGTGGGTTTTGTGGACCATCAGAAATCGTTTCACCACGGTTCACATGCTCACCTTCGAATACGTTGATTTGACGCCATTTTGGAATCAATTCTTCGTAAATCTCAGAGCCATCATCTGGCGTGATCACCAAACGGTTCTTACCTTTCGTCTCTTTACCGAAGCTTACGATACCAGACACTTCTGCAAGGATCGCATGTTCTTTCGGCTTACGCGCTTCGAATAAGTCAGCTACGCGTGGAAGACCACCGGTAATATCACGAGTACGTGAAGATTCTTGTGGTACACGACCAATAACGTCACCCACACCAATTGTTTCGCCATCACGGACAGTCACAATTGTATTTTGTGGTAAGAAGTAGAACTGTTCACCGCCATCAACCGTATCTAATACAATCGCTGGACGTAAATCTTTACCAGAAGCTGGACGTGAAGTCACAGGTAAGATTTCAACAGTAGTCATACCCGTTGCATCATCAGTTTTCGATGTTGCAGTTACACCATCAGCGATTTGGCTGAAGCGTGCTTTACCAGCAACTTCTGTCACCAATGGATGTGTATGTGGATCCCAAGTCGCAACAATACCACCAGCTTCTACAGCACCACCATCTTTAATCAAGATTGACGCACCGTAAGGAAGTTTATAGCGCTCACGTTCACGACCGATGTCATCAGCAATACCGATTTCACCAGAACGAGATACAGACACTAAGTGACCTTTAGCATGCTCTACAGTCTTCACATTATGGAAGCGTACAAAACCTGCATTACGTACTTGAACACTGTTCGCTGCAGAAGTTCGGCTTGCAGCACCACCCACGTGGAACGTACGCATCGTTAACTGTGTACCTGGCTCACCAATTGATTGAGCAGCCATTACACCCACTGATTCACCTGGATTCACCAAGTGACCACGCGCAAGGTCACGACCATAACATTTCGCACATACACCGAAAGTAGATGCACAGTTTACAACTGAACGTACTTTAACTTCATCGACACCTTGCTCTTCTAGATAGTTTGCAAGTTTCTCATCGATCAATGTATTACGTGGCAACACCACTTCATCAGAACCTGGTCGCTTCGCATCTTCAGCCAGTACACGACCGAGTACACGAGTACCTAAGTTCTCGATGACATCACCACCTTGAATGAATGGCGTCATTACAAGACCGTCAAAAGTACCGCAATCTGGCTCAGTAATCACTAAGTCTTGCGCTACGTCTACAAGACGACGTGTCAAGTAACCCGAGTTCGCTGTCTTCAATGCTGTATCGGCCAAACCTTTACGCGCACCGTGTGTTGAAATGAAGTACTGAAGTACGGTCAAACCTTCACGGAAGTTCGCTTTAATTGGTGTCTCAATAATAGAGCCATCCGGTTTTGCCATCAAACCACGCATACCTGCAAGCTGACGAATCTGTGCTGCACTACCACGGGCACCTGAGTCAGACATCATGTAGATCGAGTTGAATGATTTTTGTTTCTCGTCTTCACCCTGTTTGTTCTTAACAGTCGTGTAAGACAAGTTATCCATCATCGCTTTCGCTACTTGGTCGTTTGTACGCGCCCAAATATCGACAACTTTGTTATAACGTTCGCCGGCAGTTACGAAACCTTGTTCGAACTGTTGCTCAATTTCACGAACTTCAACTTCAGCTTTCTCGATGATTGAATACTTCGCAGGTGGAATCACCATGTCTTCCATACCAACAGACACGCCTGAACGTGTTGCTTGACGGAAACCGAGGTACATCAATTGGTCAGCAAAAATAACAGTATCTTTCAAACCAAGCTTACGGTAGCAAGAGTTGATCAATTTAGAGATGTTCTTTTTGGTCATCTCAACGTTGATTTGCTCGAAGCTTAAACCTTCTGGCACAACTTCCCAAAGTAAACAACGGCCTGGCGTTGTATCAACGATAATCGTTTGTTGCTCACGCTCACCATTTTCATTGATCACAGTTTGATGTACACGAGCTTTAACGCGAGCATGTAAATCAACTTGACCTGTTGCAAGCGCACGGTTTACTTCGTGAGTATCCGCGAACACCATGCCTTCACCTTTGGCATTGATTGCATCACGCGTGATGTAATACAAGCCTAAGACAACGTCTTGCGATGGAACGATGATTGGTTCACCGTTTGCTGGAGACAAGATGTTGTTCGTTGACATCATTAACGCACGAGCTTCTAATTGAGCTTCAAGTGTTAATGGAACGTGTACCGCCATTTGGTCACCATCGAAGTCGGCGTTGAACGCAGCACATACGAGTGGGTGTAGACGGATCGCTTTACCTTCGATCAATACAGGTTCAAATGCCTGAAGACCTAGACGGTGAAGTGTTGGCGCACGGTTCAACATCACTGGATGTTGACGAATCACAGATGCAAGAACGTCCCAAACTTCTGGAGTCTCACGCTCAACCATTTTCTTCGCAGCTTTAATGGTAGTTGCTTGGCCAGACGCTTGTAATTTCGCGAAAATAAACGGCTTGAATAACTCAAGTGCCATTTTCTTAGGAAGACCACATTGGTGAAGACGTAAAGTAGGACCTACAGTAATTACCGAACGACCAGAATAGTCAACACGCTTACCAAGTAAGTTCTGACGGAAACGACCTTGTTTACCTTTGATCATGTCTGCCAAAGATTTAAGAGGACGTTTGTTCGAACCAGTAATTGCACGACCACGACGACCGTTATCTAATAATGCATCTACAGACTCTTGTAACATACGTTTTTCGTTACGTACGATGATATCTGGAGCAGCTAGATCAAGAAGACGCTTTAAACGGTTGTTACGGTTAATCACACGACGATAAAGATCGTTCAAATCAGATGTCGCGAAACGACCACCTTCAAGTGGTACAAGCGGACGAAGATCTGGTGGAAGTACTGGAAGTACAGTCAACACCATCCATTCTGGTTTGTTATTCGACTCTTTGAACGCTTCCATTAACTTCAAACGCTTAGATGCTTTCTTAAGCTTCGTTTCAGAAGTTGTATTCGGAATTTCTTCACGTAAACGAGAAATCTCAGCTTCAAGATCAATGTCTTTCAATAAATCTTGAACTGCTTCAGCACCCATTTTCGCAGTGAATTCATCACCGTGCTCTTCTAATGCTGTGAAGTATTCTTCGTCATTCAGAAGTTGGTATTTTTCGAACGGAGTCATACCAGGATCTGTTACAACGTAAGATTCGAAATACAATACACGTTCGATATCACGTAGCGTCATGTCTAAAAGAAGACCGATACGGCTAGGCAGTGATTTTAAGAACCAAATGTGTGCAACTGGTGAAGCAAGCTCAATGTGACCCATACGTTCACGACGAACTTTCGCAGTTGTTACTTCAACGCCACATTTTTCACAAATGACGCCTTTGTATTTCATACGCTTGTATTTACCACACAAGCATTCGTAATCTTTTACTGGACCAAAAATTTTGGCACAGAATAAACCATCACGTTCAGGTTTGAACGTACGATAGTTAATTGTCTCTGGCTTTTTAACTTCACCATGAGACCATGACTTAA
Organism: Acinetobacter sp. YH12239; assembly: GCF_013417635.1. Lineage (NCBI taxonomy): Bacteria > Pseudomonadati > Pseudomonadota > Gammaproteobacteria > Moraxellales > Moraxellaceae > Acinetobacter > Acinetobacter sp. YH12239. The sequence continues at coordinate 160,347 of NZ_VPDP01000006.1, forward strand.
TCATTTCTGGTGACGCAAGACCAATTCGGATGCGATCAAACTCTACAGGAGCATGACCGTCTGAATCCGTCTTTTTGCGCATGATATCGAGCAAGTCTTTCAATTTTTTTCTCCGTGTGTTGTGGAGATTTTCACTTCACAACTGGGTCACAAATATTGTTTTTTAACTGAATTGGTAATCTCCCCTAACCCCTCTTTTTTAAAGAGGGGAAAGTCTCCCCTTTATCAAAGGGGGATTGAGGGGGATTTAGTCACCATTTTTCAGTTCAATGTTGATACCTAAAGAACGGATCTCTTTGGTCAATACGTTGAACGATTCAGGCATACCTGGGTCCATATAATGGTTACCATCTACAATGTTCTTATAGATACGGGTACGACCCTCAACGTCATCCGACTTCACAGTCAGCATTTCTTGAAGCGTATAAGCTGCGCCATATGCTTCGAGTGCCCAGACCTCCATCTCACCGAAACGCTGACCACCGAATTGTGCTTTACCACCAAGCGGCTGTTGCGTTACAAGCGAGTAAGAACCTGTAGAACGCGCATGCATCTTGTCATCAACCAAGTGGTTCAATTTCAACATGTACATGTAACCTACAGTCACAGGACGGTCAAAACGTTCACCAGTACGGCCATCATACAGTACTGTCTGACCAGTACGTGAAAGACCAGATAGTTCTAATAACTCTTTGATTTGACCTTCTTCGGCACCGTCAAATACTGGTGTTGCAAGTGGAACACCTTTACGGAGGTTGCCTGAAAGTGCCAAGATTTCATCATCAGTTAAGCTATCAAGATCTTCTTGCTCGCCACCAACTTTGTTGTAAATCTTGTCTAAGAATTCACGAAGTTCAAGTACAGTACGTTGTTCTTTCAACATTTGATCGATCTTGTCACCAAGACCTTTCGCAGCCATACCCAAGTGAGTTTCAAGAATCTGACCCACGTTCATACGTGAAGGTACACCTAGTGGGTTCAATACGATATCTACTGGAACACCATTCGCATCATGTGGCATGTCTTCAACTGGCAAGATGTTTGATACAACACCTTTGTTACCATGACGACCAGCCATCTTATCACCAGGCTGAATACGACGTTTTACTGCTAGGTAAACTTTAACAACTTTCAATACGCCAGTTGTTAACTCATCACCTGTAGAAAGCTTACGTTTTTTCTCAGCGAATTTCTCATCGATTTCAAGACTCTTCTCTTTCAAGAATACTTGAATTTGAGTTAAACGCTCCGCGATGCCTTCATCTACTGGTTGGATATCAAGTAGATCAACAAGTTCTAGATTTGAAAGAACTTCATCAGTTAACTTATCGCCACGTTTTGTTGTACCGCCGCCATTAGACTCTTGACCATTCAACAAACGTACAACGCGCTCACGTGCAGCTTCTTCGAAGATTTTGTATTCTTCTTTCAAGTCTTTACGGTATGCATCAAGTTGAGCTTTTTCAATCGCTTGAGCACGTTCGTCTTTCTCGATACCATCACGAGTAAACACTTGAACATCAATGACTGTACCCTTCGTACCAGATGGAACACGAAGTGAAGAGTCTTTCACATCAGCTGCTTTTTCACCAAAGATTGCTCGAAGCAATTTTTCTTCAGGAGTCAACTGCGTTTCGCCCTTAGGTGTTACTTTACCAACTAAAATGTCGCCAGCAGTTACTTCAGCACCGATATAGACAATACCTGATTCATCAAGCTTAGAAAGTGCAGCCTCACCTACGTTCGGAATATCAGCAGTAATTTCTTCAGAACCAAGTTTAGTATCACGCGCAACACAAGAGAGTTCTTGAATGTGAATAGACGTCAAACGATCTTCTTGAAGAACACGCTCAGATAATAAGATCGAGTCTTCGTAGTTATAACCGTTCCAAGTCATGAACGCGACACGCATGTTTTGACCAAGTGCCAATTCACCGCCATCAGTTGATGGACCATCAGCAAGTACATCACCACGACCAACTTTGTCGCCTAGGTTCACAAGCACTTTTTGGTTAATACATGTGTTTTGGTTTGAACGTGTGTATTTAATCAAGTTGTAGATATCTACACCTGCTTCACCCGCGACCATTTCATCTTCATTCACACGAATAACGACACGAGATGCATCTACGTATTCAATACGCCCGCCACGTTTCGCGATCACACACACGCCTGAGTCATGCGCCACGTTCGCTTCCATACCTGTACCAACAAGAGGCTTGTCAGCAATCAGCGTAGGAACAGCCTGACGTTGCATGTTTGAACCCATCAATGCACGGTTCGCATCATCGTGTTCAAGGAATGGAATCAGTGACGCAGCCACAGAAACAACCTGCTGAGCAGATACGTCCATGTGCGTTACTTTTTCTGGCGGCATACGTACGAAGTCACCTTGGTGACGAACAGATACGAATTCTTCTGTTAAGTTGCCATCTTTATCCAATTGAGAATCGGCCTGTGCAATCACAGTACCTACTTCTTCAATTGCTGATAAATATTCAACTTCATCCGTTACACGACCATCAACAACTTTACGATATGGAGTTTCTAAGAAACCAAAGCTATTCGCTTTCGCATATACAGATAATGAGTTGATCAAACCAATGTTTGGACCTTCAGGCGTTTCAATTGGACAAACACGACCGTAGTGAGTCTGATGTACGTCACGTACTTCGAAGCCCGCACGTTCACGTGTTAAACCACCTGGACCTAATGCTGATACACGACGTTTGTGTGTAATTTCAGACAATGGGTTGTTTTGATCCATGAACTGAGATAACTGGCTTGAACCAAAGAATTCTTTGATTGCAGCCGCTACTGGTTTTGCATTGATCAAGTCTTGTGGAGACAAGTTATCTGTCTCTGCTTGTGATAAACGCTCTTTCACAGCACGTTCAACACGAACTAGACCAACACGGAATTGGTTTTCTGTCATTTCGCCAACAGAACGTACGCGACGGTTACCTAGGTGGTCGATATCATCGACTTCACCTTTACCGTTACGAATTTCAACCAGTGTTTTTAATACGTCAATGATGTCATCGTTTGAAAGAATACCTTCAACTTCACGTGACTTCTGATCTGTACCCACTTCGTAAGGACGACCCAAACGACGGTTGAACTTCATACGACCGACTGGTGATAAATCATAACGTTCAGAAGAGAAGAACAAGTTATTGAATAAGTTTTCTGCAGCTTCTTTCGTTGGTGGCTCACCTGGACGCATTACCTTGTAAATTTCTACAAGTGCTTCTTCACGACCAGAAGTCGTATCAGCACGTAATGAATCAGCTACGAATGAACCGCGATCAATATCGTTGGTATAAAGTAGGTTAAATTGCTTAACGCCACCTTCAGCAATTTTAACCATCACTTCATGGCTAAGAACCGTGTTTGCAGCAATCACATCACCATTGTGTAATGTAATGTCTTCAGCAGTAATACGCTCATACAAATATTCATCAGGTACTGGAAGTTTAGTTAAGCCTGCAGCTTCCATTTGACGAACATGACGCGCATTGATACGTTTACCTTGCTCAACGATTGTCTTACCGTCATTATCTGTGATATCAAATTGTGCCATTTCGCCACGCAGACGCTCTGGAACCAAGTCAATTTGATAGCTGCCCATGTCTAGATATACAGGAACTTTTTCATAGAACATGTCTAGAATTTGTTCGTTTGTATAGTTCAAGGCACGAAGAATCACAGTCGCAAGTAACTTACGACGACGGTCAATACGTACGTATACTAAATCTTTAGCATCAAATTCAAAGTCTAACCATGAACCACGGTAAGGAATGATACGTGCTGAATAAAGCACCTTACCACTTGAATGCGTCTTACCCTTGTCATGATCAAAGAACACACCAGGTGAACGATGTAATTGAGATACGATTACACGCTCAGTACCATTGATCACGAACGTACCATTCTGTGTCATAAGTGGCATTTCACCCATGTACACTTCTTGTTCACGTACGTCTTTAATTGATTTCGTTTCGCGATCTTTAATGATCAAACGAATTTTTACGCGCATTGGTGCCGCATAAGTTGAGCCACGAAGAATACATTCGCGAACGTCAAACTCTGGTTTACCAAGGCTATACTCAACGAATTCTAAAGCAGCATTCCCAGAATAACTTTCAATTGGAAAAACTGAACGAAATGCGGCTTGGAGACCGATATCTTCGCGGTTTTTTGGTGTTTTGCCATCTTGAAGGAACGTTCTGTACGAGTCGACTTGAATCGCGAGCAGGTACGGAGCATCCATCACTTGGGGCAATTTACCAAAATTCTTACGGATCCGTTTCTTTTCGGTATATGAGTATGCCATCTGGAGTCCTCGGAAAGTAAACTAAACCCGCCTGCAGAACGGGTCTAGAAGGAATTACGCAGGTCGATATGACCACCACTTTGTTCAAATGCTGCAATGTTCAGTGGTATTAAAACGCTTAACAATATTTTTAAACATGGAAAAATATTGGTAAGCGTTTGATTTTATTCAATTATAGTTAGTATTGATGATTTTTACATCAAGTTAACAAAAATCGAGCCGATAATTGTAACGCAAAAAGGCTGATGACCCAAGAGCCATCAGCCAATTTTTGGGGTCAAATTAATATTGGCCCCATGGCGAAATTACTTAACAGTAACTTGAGCACCAGCTTCTTCAAGTTTCTTCTTAAGTTCTTCAGCTTCTTCTTTAGAAACACCTTCTTTAAGAAGAGCTGGAGCGCCTTCAACTAAATCTTTAGCTTCTTTAAGACCAAGACCAGTAGCTTCACGAACTGCTTTAATTACAGCAACTTTGTTAGCACCGAAAGAAGTCAACTCTACGTTGAATTCAGTTTGTTCTTCAGCAGCAGCAGCGCCAGCACCTGGAGCAGCAGCTACAGCTACAGCAGCAGCAGATACATTGAATTTTTCTTCAAAAGCAGAGATAAGTTCAACAAGTTCAAGAACAGTTTTTTCAGCAACTGCGTTTAAGATTTCTTCGTTAGTTAAAGCCATGAGAATAACTCCAAATGGATATTGAATGGTGTGGAAATTGATTTATTAAGCTTAAGCAGCTTCTGACTCGTTTTTCTCTTTGAGCGCAGTAATAAGGCGACCCAATTTCGAAATAGGAGCTTGAAGAACGTTTGCAAGCATAGTAAGCGCTTTTTCTTGGTTCGGAAGGTTCGCGATTACGCTAACTTCAGCACCTTGATAAACCTTGCCATCGAATGCAGCAGCTTTAAGTTCAAATGCTTTATTAGTTTTAGCAAATTCTTCAAACAAACGAGCAGCTGCGCCCATGTCGTCTTCAGAAGTCGAGAAAGCTAAAATTGTTGGGCCAACAAGGTTGTCGTTCAAGATATCGAACTGAGTATCTTGAAGAGCACGTTTAGCTAAAGTATTACGCACGATACGTGTAGTAACACCTAGTTTACGAGCTTCAACACGAAGAGCAGTTAATTGCTCAACAGTTAAACCTTGGTAGTCAGCAACAACAGCAGTGAAAGCAGTAGAAGCAACAGCGTTAACTTCAGCTACGATCTGTTTTTTGTCTTCGATAAGAAGAGCCATTGTAAAACCTCCTAACGGTGATTTATGTACTCACGCGAAGTACACTCCCAGTTCGTTAACTCATCACTGAGTTAACACGCGGAGGATGAACTAAATCACACCACCGCGTCTACGCAGGCTTGAATATTAAGAGCGAAGCATAAAACTCCCCTCGCCTGAGGTCTTTGACGCTGATAAATTCTCATTTACCAATTCAAAGTTTGCCTAAGTTCGCAAGAAATCCAAAACCGGTATCTTGCGTAAGATTTGAAGCAACGCTTCAAATCTTACTCAGGGCTTTAAAATTCTGTCTAAGTTAAACTTAGTTAGAAACGTTAGTTACATCAATAGTAAGACCAGGACCCATAGTTGAGCTTAAAGTGATCTTCTTGATATAAACACCTTTAGAAGTTGCAGGTTTTGCTTTCTTAAGGTCAGCTACAAGAGCTTCAACGTTTTGACGAACAGCTTCAGCAGTGAAACCTACTTGACCGATCGCAGCATGGATGATACCTGCTTTGTCTACACGGTAACGTGCTTGACCAGCTTTTGCATTTTTAACTGCAGTCGCTACGTCAGGAGTTACAGTACCCACTTTAGGGTTTGGCATTAAGCCACGTGGACCAAGGATTGTACCCAACTTACCTACAACGCGCATTGCATCTGGAGCAGCAATCACTACGTCAAAGTCAAGGTTACCCGCTTGAATGCTTTCAGCAAGGTCATCAAAACCAACTACGTCCGCGCCTTCAGCTTTAGCAGCTTCAGCAGCAGCGCCTTGAGCAAACACAGCTACACGTACAGTTTTACCAGTACCTGCAGGAAGTGTAGTCGCGCCACGAACAACTTGGTCAGATTTACGAGGATCAACACCTAGATTTACAGCCACATCCAAAGATTCTTTGAATTTAGCAGCTGGAAGGCTAGAAAGTACTGCTACAGCTTCTTCCAAAGTATAAACTTTGTTTGCTTCTACAGCAGCTGCAATCGCTTTTTGACGTTTAGTTAATTTAGCCATGTCTTAAAGCTCCACTTCCAAGCCCATAGAACGTGCAGAACCAGCAATGGTACGTACACGCGCGTCTAAGTCAGCACCAGTTAAATCTGGTTCTTTAGTAGTCGCGATCTCTTCTAATTGAGCACGAGTCAACTTACCAACTTTAGTTTTGTTAGGTACAGCTGAACCCTTTTGGATACCAGCAGCTTTCTTAAGAAGAATAGCAGCAGGCGGAGTTTTCATGATAAATGTGAACGACTTGTCGTTGTACACAGTGATCACTACAGGAATCGGAAGACCAGCTTCAAGTTTTTGTGTAGCAGCATTGAATTCTTTACAGAATGCCATGATGTTTACACCACGTTGACCTAGTGCAGGACCGATTGGTGGAGATGGATTCGCTTTACCAGCTGGAACTTGCAGCTTGATATAGCCGTCAATCTTCTTAGCCATTTCAATTACCTCTGGGTACAAACGCCGATTAAGGCTCCCCAATATTTACAAGTAACGATACCGTTACAACAACAATGCCCGATTAATAAAATCGGGCGTTTTCAACCAATTCAGATTAAATTGTTTTTTCGACTTGGCGAAATTCCAATTCAACTTGAGTTGGTCGATTGAATACATTAATCGTCAACGTTAAGCGTGACTTTTCGTACTGAACTTCTTCCACCACACCTTTAAAGTCTGTGAATGGACCATCAGTAACCAATAATTCTTCGCCTGGCTCGAACATTGTCTTAGGACGAGGTGCTTCGCCAGTATTGCGTACACGTGCAAGAATCGCGTCAGCTTCTTTTTGCGTAATTGGAGCAGGCTTTTCTGCCGTACCACCAATAAATCCGAGTACTTTTGGACATTCTTTAACAATGTGCCAAGTATCGTCATTCATTTCCATTTCAACTAACACATAGCCAGGAAAGAATTTACGCTCTGACTTACGTTTCTTACCATCCTTCATCTCTACCACTTCTTCGGTAGGAACAAGGACTTCACCAAAGCTATCGGCAACAGCGCTACGCTGGATTCGATCATTAAGCGAACGCATCACTTGTTTTTCATAACCTGAATAGGCATGAATAATGTACCAACGTTTCATAGCTCTTTTACCCGATAATAAACTTCATCAACCAACTAATAATGTAATCAAAACACCATAAACCAATAGCGGTGATTACAACAACAAGTAACACTTGCCATGATGCAGTTACTGTTTCTTGCTTTGTTGGCCAAATCACTCGACGCAGTTCAATGCGTGAGTCTTTCAACAAACGAACAAAGCCTTTGCCTTGATGGGTGGCGTATAATAAACCTAAAGCCACAACGATACAAGCCAAAATTACCCCAACACGCACCCAAATATTGTTTGCGGGAACCCAATATGCTGGAAGATGTTGATTTACCATAAGTGCACCAGCAAGTAATGCCAATGCAATAATCCATAAAATCACGTCAACTGGTGAACCAGATTTAACGACTTCAGCGGAATTGTTTCTTTGAGGAATTGGCGCGTCGCTTAATGCGTCACGCGATTTATCATTCGACATTTTTGTACTCGTCGTTGAATTCGCGACTTATTATATGACCAGTTTAGCCAGCATCAAGCTTTTTATCAAAAATAATTTGGCAGGCCAGGAGGGACTCGAACCCCCAACATTCGGTTTTGGAGACCGACGCTCTACCAATTGAACTACTGACCTATAACAAAACCGAGAATCGAAACTCTCGGTTTTCGTTTGTACTTCTATTATGCAGTTACTTTCGCAACAACACCAGCACCAACTGTACGACCACCTTCACGGATCGCAAAACGTAGACCTGGGTCCATTGCGATTGGGTGGATTAATTCTACTGACATTTCTACGTTGTCACCAGGCATAACCATTTCAACGCCTTCTTTTAATTGAATCGCGCCAGTTACGTCAGTTGTACGGAAGTAGAACTGTGGACGGTAACCGTTAAGGA